>JAUVHF010000039.1 GCA_030593425.1 Anaerolineales bacterium | reverse complement strand
TACGAAGAATTGACCGGCTATCTGGCCGACCCTCAGGTTGTCTCTGACCCTGAGAAGGTCCGGAGGTATGGCCAGGAACGGGCTCAACTGGAAGAGATAGTTAGCAAATATCGTCGATGCAAAGCCCTGGAGTCGGAACTGACCTCTACCCGGGCTATGTTGGAAGAGGATCTGGAGCCAGAGATGGCAGAGTTGGTGAGGAAGGAGCTCCAAGCCTTGGAGGAAGAACGAGAGGCACTCCTCGGGGAGATGAAACTCCTGCTCTTACCCAAGGACCCTTATGATGCGAAAGATGTGATCGTGGAGATTCGGGCTGGAACCGGCGGCGAGGAGGCCGGTCTCTTCGCGGCGGACCTGTACCGCATGTATACCCGCTATGCGGAGAATCACGGCTGGGCTACGGAGATCCTCAGTTCCAACGAGACAGGAGTGGGTGGCTTCAAAGAGGTGATCTTGGAGGTGAAGGGCAGGGGTGCCTACTCGCGCCTCAAACACGAGAGCGGCGTACACCGAGTGCAGCGGGTCCCCATCACCGAGTCCAGCGGGCGGATCCACACCTCCACAGCCACGGTGGCTGTCCTACCGGAAATGGAGGAGGTGGATGTGGATATCGAGCCCGAGGATCTACGCATCGACATCTTCCGCTCCTCAGGCCATGGCGGTCAGAGCGTCAACACTACCGATTCGGCGGTGCGGATAACACACCTCCCCACGGGGATAGTAGTCTCTTGCCAGGATGAGCGTTCCCAGTTGCAGAACCGCCAGCGAGCCCTAGCCATTGTGAGGGCCCGCCTTCATGCTTTGAAAGAGAGAGAACGGCTGGAAGAGAGAGGAGCCGAGCGGCGCTCCCAGGTGGGAACAGGCGAGCGGAGCGAGAAGATCCGGACCTACAATTTTCCCCAGAACCGGCTAACTGACCACCGTATCAATCATACCAGTCACCGGCTGGAAGAGATATTGGATGGAGATCTGGACGAGGTCATCGATGAGTTAGCCATCGCCGATCAGGCGGCCAAATTACAATCTCTAGGGGTCGAATGATGGCTGAGGCCGCATCAGGAAGGGTTACCGTTCGCGAGGCCTTGCGCCTCGCGAACTTCGTCCTAAGGGAGGCGCAAGTTGAGACTCCTCGTCTAGATGCCGAGGTGCTTTTGGCCCACCAGCTGGGCATCACTAGGAGCCAGCTTCTGGCTCGCCTCGATTTCGCCTTGGATGCGGAGGTAGAGAACGGCTATCATGCCTTGGTGGAGCGGCGGAGCCTCCATGAACCGGTGGCCTATATCATAGGGCATAAGGAGTTCTATGGACTCAAGATTGAGGTGGACCACCGGGTATCAATCCCTCGGCCGGAGACGGAGATATTAGTGGAGGTGGCTCTGGCCTCGGCCAGGCAAGGGAAATCCCCGCTCGTTGAGGTAGGCACGGGGAGCGGAGCGGTGGCTGTCGCCCTGGCGGTGAACCTACCACAGGTGGAGATCTACGCTACCGATTTATCGCCCGCAGCCCTAGAGGTGGCAGAGGAGAACTGTCGTCGTCATAACGTCTTGGACCGCATTTTCCTCCTGGAAGGGGATCTTTTGGAGTCCTTGCCTGAACCGGTGGCTTTGGTGGTGGCCAACCTCCCCTACCTCTCCCGCCAGGAACTAGAGGGGGCGCCACCGGAGGTAGCGAAATATGAGCCTCGCCGGGCTTTCGATGGAGGCGTCAATGGGCTGGATCAATATCGACGCCTTTTCGCCCAGGCTCCCCCTCATCTCTTGCCCAGAGCGAACATCTGCCTGGAGGTGGGAGCCAGCCAGGCCCAGGCGATAAACAGGATAGGCCGGGAAGAGTTCCCCAAAGCGAAGGTAGCGGTGATTAAGGATTTAGCGGGGTTGGATAGGGTGGTCTTCATAACGACATAAAGAAGGGATCGATGACCTATCGGCTTCTGGCTTTGGATCTCGATGGCACCGTAGTGAAACAGGACTTGACCATCTCCCCCCGCGTAAAGGACGCTGTGGAGCGTGTCCTGGAGAAGGGCGTGGTAGTGACTCTGGCCACGGGCCGGGTCTTCGGGAGCGCGCTCCGTTGCGCCCAAGAACTGGGGATCAGGGTCCCCATCATATCGTCCCAAGGGGCCATGATTAGGGCCCCCCACAAGCGGCCTTTGGCGGAGTGGACTATACCCTTGACCCTAGTGCATCGATTGATCGCCGTAGCCCGGGAAGCCGGGCTGAAATTGAGCGCCTATGTGGGCGATACCCTCTGCTTGGAAAGCCAGAGCTCTTGGGTCTATCCTCCTTCCGTCGAGGTGAGAGTAGTGGAGGACCTATCTTCTTCCCTCCCCGGCGAGCCCCATAAGATGCGGTTCGAAGGCGATGAACAATTGATCTGGGCTCTGGCATCCCTTCTCTCGGAGCAGTTCCGAGGCCTCCTCAACCTAGCCAGGCCTGATCCCTTCTCTCTACAAGCCACCCACCGTGAGGCCTCCAAGGGCCAGGGGTTGGCCTACCTGGCCCGTCACCTAGGGATACCGCGTGAAGAGGTAATGGCCATCGGCGACTACGATAACGATGTGGATATGGTGGTCTGGGCGGGCTTGGGGGTGGCGGTGGGCAGTGCCAGTCCTCGCCTTCTGGCCGTGGCCGATGAGGTCGTCCCTCCCCTCGATGAGGAGGGGGCAACGGTGGCCATGGAAAGGTATATACTGAAATGAAAGTTTACCCCGCGGATCTGCCATCGGCCCTCCCGGAGGCTATTGAACTCCTCAAGGGTGGTAGCCTGGTGGCCTTTCCCACCGATACCATCTACGGCGTGGCGGCCCATGCTTTCCTCCCCCAAGCGGTAGCCAGGCTCTACGCCGCCAAAGAGCGGCCTCGTGAGCGGGCCATCCCTCTCCTCTTAAGCAAGGAAGAGGATCTTCCCCTGGTGGCGCGGGATATTCCCCCCATCGCTTGGCCTCTCATAGAGAGGTTCTGGCCCGGAGGTTTAACCCTGGTCCTCTTTCGGAAGGCCACCGTCCCGGAGATAGTTTGTGCTGGCGGCGAAACGGTGGCTCTTCGGGTGCCGGACCATCGTCTGGCCCTGGCGATCATCGAGGGGACGGGAGCGCCTTTGGCCACCACCAGCGCCAACCTTTCGGGCCGTCCGGAGCCCGTGACCGCTGACCAGGTGTGTCAGCAACTGGGGGCTCACATCGATCTCATCCTCGATGGTGGCCCCTCTCCGGGGGGCATACCCTCCACCCTGGTAGACCTTACCCTCTCCCCTCCTGCCGTCTTGCGGAAGGGAGCCATAGCCGTAGAAAGGTTGGCCGAACTAATCCCCAACCTAACCCTTTCTAATCCCCCCCGGGTATGCTAAAATAGTCTACAAAGGAGACCTCATGCGCATTGCCGTGGGAGCGGACCACGCAGGCTATGAACTAAAAGCCGAGATCTTGAGCCTCTTGGAAGAACTGGGACACAGTTATCGGGACTTCGGCGCCCACAAGAAAGACCCAGGAGACGATTATCCCGATTTCGGCGCACCGGTGGCTAGAGCCGTGGCCAAGGGGGAGTTCGATTTAGGGATCCTCATCTGCGGTACCGGTGTGGGGATGTGCATTTTGGCCAACAAGGTGAGAGGTATCCGGGCCGCTCTCTGCCATGACACCTTCTCCGCCCGCAGTAGCCGGGAGGATGATGATGCCAACATCCTATGCTTGGGAGCGAGGGTTATGGGCGTAGAGTTGGCCAAGGAGATCGTCAAGACCTGGCTCTCCGCTACTTTTTCTGGTGCCGACCGGTATCAGCGGCGGGTGAAGAAGGTGATGGGCCTCGAGGAGAGGCCGGCCTGAGGTTGCCATGCTTGTGGGCATCGATGCCAGCCGAGCCACCAGTCCTCAAAGAACGGGTACGGAAAACTACTCTCTCCACCTTATACGCCATCTTTTGGCTTTCAAGGACCAAAGATACCGGCTTTACTTCAATGCCGCCCCTCCCCCGGGGTTATTTCCTCAAAGCGACAACTGGGAGGCCCGAGTGATCCCCTTTCCCCGCCTCTGGACCCATCTTCGTCTCTCTTGGGAGATGGTGCGCCGCCCTCCAAATCTCCTCTTCGTGCCCGCCCACGTCATACCCTTGATTCACCCCCGCTCCGTGGTCACCGTCCACGATCTGGGCTATCTTTACCACCCTGGGGCTCACCGAGCCTGGGACAGGCTATATCTAGACCTCTCCACCCGCTTCAACGCCAGCGTAGCCAGCCAGATCATCGCCGACTCAGAAGCCACGAAAAACGATTTGGTTCAAAAATACCATCTGTCTGAAGAACGGATCACGGTGGTTTATCCCGGTTGTAACCTAGAGCCAGTTATAGATGAAACCGGGTGGGAGAGGGTAAGGGAGCGGTATCACCTGCCCGACAAATATATCTTGCATCTGGGCACCCTTCACCCTCGCAAGAATATCCTCCGCCTCTTGGAGGCTTTTCAATCGTTGGTCAGAGATTTTCCCGACCTTCATCTGGTCTTGGCGGGGAAGAGAGGCTGGCTGTATGAAGAGATCCTCTACAAAGCAGAGGGGTTGGGCGGAAGAGTGCACTTTCCGGGTTATATCGCCTCCGAGGATCTCCCTGCTCTCATGAGAGGGGCGCGCCTCTTCATCCTCCCCTCCCTTTACGAAGGGTTCGGCTTCCCCATAGTGGAGGCGATGGCTGCAGGCACCCCGGTAGTTTGCAGCAACGCTTCGGCTTTGCCCGAGGTGGCGGGCGACGCTGCCCTCCTGTTCGACCCTCACGATGTCGAGGCTATGAGGGAAACGACAAGAAGGGTTTTAGAGGATGAGGCGCTACGGGCTGAACTGGTAGAGAGAGGGCTGGAACGGGCCAAGATCTTCTCCTGGGAGAGATGCGCCCGGGAGACCTTGAGCGTGCTGAAAAAAGTGGCGGGGAGCGATGGCCGAAAAGGGTAGCGAGATACCTGAACGCATCTTGGTAGTTAAACTGGCCGACATGGGCGACCTCCTCACGGCCATCCCAGCGCTCAGGGCGCTGCGAGAGTCGTTCTCCCAAGCCCGCATCGATGCCTTGGTGACGCCCCACTCGGCTCCTATTTTAGAAGGCTCGCCCCTAGTGGATGAGGTTCTCACTTTCGAGAAGCACCAGTATGATAGCCTCATCTCAACGGCTAAGCCCTCCTCTCTCTGGAGCCTCATGCGACTCTGGCGGAGTCTGAGGAGCCGCAACTATGACTGGCTTTTCATCCTCCACCACCTAACCACTCGCTGGGGGACCCTTAAATATGCTGGGTTAGCCCTCTCTACTGGAGCCGGGGAGCGGATCGGGCTGGACAACGGTCGGGGCTGGTTCCTTACCCAGCGGGTGAAAGATCTAGGCTTCGGTGGTCGCCATGAGGTGGAATATTGGTTGGAGGTGGTGGGACTGGTAGGGGCGAAGACCGAAAACCTTAACTTACCGGTATCCGAGGGAGCGGTGGAGAAAGCCCAAGCCCTCCTGCGAGGCTCAGGACGATGGAGGGAGAACAAGCCTTTGGTGGCTATCCACCCTGGCTCAGGCGAGCATAGCCTGGCTCGGCGGTGGCCCCCGGATCGCTTCGCCCAGGTGGCCGATGCCCTTATAGAGAGATATGGGAGCCAGGTAGCCCTCCTGGGCGGCCCAGATGAGGCAGAACTAGCGCAATACGTTGCCTCTCTCATGCACTATGAGGCTATCGACCTGGGAGGCAAGACCTCTATACCTGTATTAGCCGCCTTGCTGAGGCTAAGTCGTCTATTCGTGGGTAACGATTCTGGGGTGATGCACGTAGCCTCCGCCGTGGGCACGCCGGTGGTGGCCATCTTCGGCCCCTCCAACCCTTTGGCCTGGGGGCCTTGGGGGCCAAGCCATGAGGTGGTGCAGATAGACCTGGAGTGCAGCCCCTGTATCTATCGCGGGTTCCAACTGGGCAGGCTGGAGGGTTGTGAGAACCCGGAGTGCATAAACCAGGTCAGGTCAGAGATGGTGCTCGCCGCCGCGGAGCGCCTCCTACGAGGATGAGGGATGGTGAAAAGAGACCAGGTGGTGATCTTGGGTGTCCCTGTGGACAATGTCACCGAGGAGGAAGCGTTAGCCAAGATCGAGGCGTTCATCGAGAACGGGCGGCCCCATCAGGTGGTCACCGTGAACCCGGAGTTCGTGATGGCGGCCCAAAGCGATGCGAACTTCTTCCAGGTTCTCAAAGAGGCAGATCTCTCTTTGCCCGATGGGGTGGGGCTTCTCTGGGCCGCTCGCTTCTTGGGAGCACCTCTAAGCCAACGACTGGCCGGGGTAGATACGGTGAGGAGGATAGCCAGCCTGACAGCGGAGCGGGGGTACCGGCTCTTCCTTCTGGGCGCGGCGGAAGGGGTGGCCGAGGCGACGGCCATGGGGCTAGAAGAGGAGAATCCGGGGCTCAAGGTCGTGGGCACCTATGCGGGGTCGCCCGACCGCAAGGAAGAAGAGGAAATAATAGAGATGATTAGAGCAGCCAGGCCTCACCTGCTCCTGGTAGCCTATGGAGCCCCGCAACAGGATTTATGGATCCATCGCCATCTGGGACGACTGGAGGTGCCGGTGGCTATGGGTGTCGGCGGGGCTTTCGACTTCATCTCCGGCAAAGCCCAACGAGCCCCTGGTTGGATGCAACGACTGGGCTTGGAATGGCTACATCGCCTCCTTCATGAGCCCTGGCGGTGGAGGCGGATGCTGGCCCTACCCAAGTTCGTCTGGCTGGTGCTCACCTCCTCCAGATAGATCAAGGAGATGCTGAGGTACAGAGCATAGTAGCAGGTGAAAGGTGGAAAGACCATGATCGACAAACAAGCTCTCTTAGACGCCATCCCCTCTCTAGCCGATAAGCACGTGGTGGTCATCGGCGACCTATTCTTAGACGACTACGTGGTGGGTCGCCCGGAGCGGCTCTCCCGAGAGGCTCCGGTGCCGGTCTTGGAGTTCAAGCGCCGCTTCCACCTCCCTGGCGGGGCCTGCAACCCGGCCCACAATATCGTCTCCCTAGGGGGCGTAGCCTATCAGATAGGGGTAGTAGGTGATGACGAGGCAGGGAAAGCCTTGATGCATGAACTGGAGGGGGCGGGGATAGAGATCCCCGGTGTGGTGGTCGATCCCAGCCGTCCTACTACCACCAAGAGCCGGGTGGTGGCGGAGGGGACCCTGGTCTTCCCCCAACAGTTGGCCCGCGTCGATCTGGTGGACCGCCGCCCCCTGGACGAGACTACCGCCCAAGCCCTGCGCTCGCACCTGGAGGAGATCGCCCCTCAGGTGGAGGCCATCCTCCTCTCCGACTATAAGACGGGGGTGATAAGCACCGACATGATCGCCACCAGCCTGCGGCTGGCCCAGAAGCACAAAAAGGTGATCACCGTTGACTCTCAAGGTGACCTATACAATTTCTGTGGCTTCGATCTGGTGAAATGCAACCGGCGGGAGGCGGAGGCGATGTTGAGAAAACCCCTCCTCATAGATGAGGCTTTCGATGATGCGGGGGAGCGGTTGCTCTCCGATCTGGAGGCGAAAGCGCTCCTCATCACCAGAGGCGGGGAGGGGATGTCTCTCACCAGCCGAGGTGGTGTATCGTTCCACATCCCCGCCGCCAACCGTAGCGAGGTCTTCGATGTCACCGGAGCGGGGGACACGGTGATCGCCGTGGCCACTTTGGCCCTGGCTGCCGGCCTCGACCCGGTGATGGGGGCCTATCTGGCTAACTATGCCGCGGGCCTAGTGGTGCGCAAACTGGGGAACGCCACCGTGACGCCAGAAGAGTTGAGGTGGGCGGTGGAGAACTGGTGAGGTGTCTTCGGACAGGCTAACAGAAGTGAGGGGGCTGGGTAAACCCAGCCCCCTTGTTTATCTACCCGAGGAGGCTCATAAGCCAGTGGAAGAACCGAACCAGGAAATCAAGGAGGCTTTCGGAGGGGCCACGGTCAGGAGGGGTGGCCGGGAGATCTATGGCGGGCTGAGCCTCTTCTGTGACCTCGTAGGCTGTGCCGTCCAGCACCACGATGACCCTCTGACCCAGGGAGAAGTATCGTGCCCACTCCGGGTGCGCGCTCAAGAGCCGGAAGTAGTCCTCACTAGCGAAGCCCACCTTCGTCGTATCCTGTCCCTCGTAGGTAGTATCGGTCCAGATGCCATCTCGCAGGATGAAGACCTTATCCCCTACCCCTTTGACCACTTGGCTCTCCGCCACTCTTTCCGCTCGCCACAGCCCTTGTCGAGCCTCGCTATCTTGGACTGCCCTGCTCCCGGAGACGGCCGTGGGAGCCGCTACCATGGGGGCCGCCTCCTCTAACAAGATATCCCTGCCCTCAGGGGTGAAGATGTCCATCTCCTCGTTCACTAAGAAGGAGGTGTAGGGGGTCATTATCCCGTACCGGATGCTCAGTTCTACGATCTCATCTACCAGTTCCTTGTTCTCGCCGTGAAGCCGGATCTGGTTGAGGAGGTAGCCGATCTTCCGGGTGGCCCAGAGGCGGGGGATGAACTCCTCCCCCCCTTGGGCCGGGAAGTCGACTCCGTAGCGGAACTCCTGCTCCTCGCCGTTCACCTCTCCTCGCAGGACGATGGTGGTATGGCCGTTATTCGAATACCGCCCTACCATCACCAACTGGCTCCCCAAGAAGAGGTCGGGCAGGGGGTAAGGGTAGGTATCCTCCACCCGAACCTTCCCGAAATCCAACTCCATGTCGGCCAAGAGCGGGGTGCTGACTTTGGTGTAGAAACTGGACACCTCCTCTTCGATGCTCTCATAGGGGCGCACGTAAACGCTGGCCCCCCGGTTCTCCTGGGCCATGGTATCCAAGAGCAGGGTGTTCACATCGTCACCCACCCCGAAGGCGAAGATGCGGGCGTTTTGAGAAGCCGCCTCTCTGACATCCCCGATGATCTCCTCCATCCCCACCACCCCTTCCGTGGGAAGGCCATCGGTGAGGAAGATGATGATCTGGGGGCGCTCGCCCTTGGCCATCTCTAAGGCTTCTAGGAGGGCGCGATGGATATTCGTCCCGCCCACGGCGGTTAGCCTGTCGATGAACTTTTGGGCTTCACGGCGGTTGGTGGCCGGCTGCAACTCCTCGGCGTAGAGGCTGACCCCGGTGCTGAAGGCGACGATGTTGAACCGATCCTCAGGGTTGAGATGCTCCAAGACGTATCTGAGGGCCTCTTTCGCTTGGCTCAATTTCTCGCCCTCCATGCTGCCCGAGGTGTCGAGGACCAAGATAACATCCTTAGCCACTACCTCTCGGCTCTCCACTTCCACCTTAGGGGCCACGAGCAGGAGAAAGAAGCCATCCTCACCGCTCTCCCGGTAGGTGAGAAGGTTGACCCCGAACTCCTCATCGGAAAGGGTGTAGTAGAGTTCGAAATCTCGGTCGGGGGTCACATCTGCGGCCTCGAATCCGACATTCACGTTATGGTCATCCACTCGGTCGATGGCTATATCGTGGCTGGGGGAGTAGACTGCCTTAATCGCCTGGCGAGAATGTATCTGGACGGTGATCACCACCTCTTCCAGGGGGCGGGAGGAGAACCGCTCGGTGTCCAGGGGGTAAACGTACTTTACCAGTCCTTGGTCGGCCAGAAGCAGTTGGCTATAGGCCAGCTCTATTCGTCTTTCCCCTCCCGGGGGGATGGGGAAGATGCTGGCCTGGAAGGCTTCGCGGCCAATATACTCCAAAAGCGCTGGGTCCTTGCGCTGCCTCACGATATCCTCGTAGATCTGCCGAGCCTTCTCCCGGGTCAGAAGTTCTCCCTCCCACTTCTCCCCATCCACCCACATGGCGAAGTCAGAGATGGCCGCCTCCTCCGGCAGGGGGAAGATGTATATCCCCTCAAGTTCCCATTCCGAATCGTTGACGAAGACCTGGTCGATCTCCGTGGTGGCCACCTGGTTATCGATGGTTACGTTCACCCGGTGATATTTTATCGCCAGGTTGGGGACCTCAATGGGGGGCACGTGGGGAGGGGGGTCGGGGATGATTATCCCGTCAGCGTAGGCTACTCCTGTGGTGGAGAGAATCAGCCCCAGAATCATCAAAGCCGAGAACAGTATCCTTTTCATCTCGCATCTCCTTCTCAGGTAGGGCTCTCTTGTCTAGTAGACGCTGAAAGGGGTATAATGGTTCCCATGAAAAGGAGCTAGGTCGTGTCAGGAGTTAACTTCTGACACCACCAAAAAAACAAAGCCATCCCATCTCTTGACGGGGTGGCTTACAATCTGGGCTAGTTGCTCAGTCTGGCTATTCTTCCTCTAGGTTGAAGGTCAGACTGGTGATGACCCTGCTGTTGCGGGTGGCTACTCAGCATAAGGAGGGTAAGTGACAATGATATTAGAAGTTCCTACAACGGATGGATCTTGTGGGTCATTCAACGACTTGCGGCCTGGCATGGTTACGGTCGTAGGTGTACCGTTTGACGAAAATTCGTCGTTCATGCGAGGACCTGCGCTGGCACCAGCACGAATTCGTGAGGTGCTACACGCGGGTTCGACTAACCTGTGTTCGGAGAGTGGAATTGACCTGGGCACGGAACCTCGATTTCGTGATCTTGGCGACCTTGAATTCGCCAGTGGCGTCGTTGCATTCGAGCAAATTGAGAAAACCATTGCAGAATTGCTTGATCGTAATGTTTACGTGCTGTCCCTTGGTGGTGACCACGCAGTTACCTACCCCATTCTGAAAGCATACGGAAAGCAGTATGACAAGCTGAACATTCTTCACCTCGATGCCCATCCAGATCTTTATGACGAGTTTGAGGGCAACCGTCTTTCCAATGCCTGTCCATTCGCAAGAATAATGGAAGAGAACTTGGCGGCGCGTTTGGTCCAGGTTGGAATCAGGGCAATGACCCCGCATCAGCGCATGCAGGCCGAACGATATGGTGTTGAGATCATCGAGATGCGAAAGTGGCAGCCTGAATTAAACCTAGATTTCAGAGGTCCGGTTTACCTCTCACTTGACATGGATGTACTCGATCCAGCATTTGCCCCCGGTGTTTCGCACCATGAACCAGGGGGACCATCAACACGTGACGTGCTTCAGCTGATTCACAGTCTGCGTGTGCCGATTACAGGTGCGGATATAGTCGAGTTTAATCCGAAGCGTGATCCGTTAGGGATCACGGCAATGGCTGCTGCCAAGTTTCTCAAGGAGATCGCCGCATGCATGCTCGAATCTAACTAACCAGAGACTCTGCACTCTTTTGGTGGTCGAGAGACCACCGAGCAGGTTCAAGAAAATGTGGAGACTAATATGA
>JAUVHF010000140.1 GCA_030593425.1 Anaerolineales bacterium | reverse complement strand
GCCGGTTTTTCGAACTGGTTATGGGTGCCAATCCAGTGATAAACTAAAAAGGGGAAGCCACCCTCACAGATGAGGGTGGCTTCTCGTCATGCGTGGAACTTCTAGGTGATCTCCACTGCGGCTCCCGCCTCCTCCAGCCTGGCCTTGGCGGCTTCCGCCTCCTCTTTGCTCACCTCCTCTTTCACGTTAGAAGGTGCGCTCTCGACCAGATCCTTCGACTCGCGCAGCCCGAGGCCGGCTAGTTCCCGCACCGCCTTGATCACTTGGATCTTCTGGGCCCCTATCTCCTTGAGGATGACGTTGAACTCCGTCTTCTCCTCCTCTTCGACAGGAGCGGCGGCCACGCCAGGCACGGCCGCAGCCATCACTGGAGCAGCGGCGGTGATCCCGAACTCCTCTTGTAGGCTCTTGACCGAGGCGTTGAGTTCCAGGACGTTCATCTGACTCACCGCTTCGACCCAAAACTTGGCCTTCTCCTCGGTGGCCAAGCCTTTGTAGGCCTCTACCAATTGCTCGGTGGTCAACGCCTTTGATTCCTTGGCCTTCTTCCTCGTTGTCTTCTTCTTGGTCTCCTTAGCCATCCCGTATCACCTCCTTATTATTGATGGCTTACCCTTGGGGTTCCATCTGTTCAGCCCTGGCCTGCAATAGATAGACCAGAGCCCTCAGGCTATCAGATAGGACGTTGACCAAGCCCACCAAGGGTGCCTGTAACTGGGCTATCATTTGGGCCAAAAGTTCATGGCGGGAGGGGAGTTGAGAAAGTGATATTATCTCCCCTTCGCTGACGATCTGGCTGCCCATCACTCCCCCTCGTAAGGAGAGGGTCTTGGTCTCCTTGACGTAGTTCACTAGCGCTTTGGCGGGGGCCACCACATCCTCATAACAGAAGCCGATAGCCGTGGGCCCGGCGAAAAGCGTTTCCTCGAAAGGGAGCGCCACCTTCTCCATAGCCAATTTGACCAGACTATTTTTCACCACATGATAGCCGCAGGACTCCTCTCGCAGCCGGTTGCGGAGGGTTCTCATCTCCTCCACCTTCAGCCCTCGATAGTCGGTCATGATGAGGGCTTGAGAGCGGGAGAACTTTTCCACCAGATCGGCTACGATCTTCTCTTTCTTCTCCCTAGAGATAGCCAATTTTAGTCCACCTCCTTACATAAAAGGTCTCTGCGCCCGCGTAGCACAGAGACCTAAGAGATCACGCCTCTAGAAGAATCTCTGCCTCGGCAGGCGATTAAGCGCTTCTACGCCCCTGCTGTCTTGGGCATATATCAGATTGCGGATGAATTATACTCTACTTCTATGTCGCTTGCAAGGTCAGGGCTTGCGAGAGATCGACCTTCACCCCTGGCCCCATGGTGGAGGTGAGGACTATCTTCTTGATATACTGCCCTTTAGCGCCAGATGGCTTGGCCTGGATTACAGCCTCCATGAGGGAGGCTAGGTTCTCTAGGAGCTTTTCCGCTTCGAAACTCACCTTGCCGATGGGCAGATGGAGGTTGGCGGTCTTATCGATCTTGAACTCCACCCTTCCTAGGCGGAATTCCTTAATGACTCGAGGAATATCCTCGGCGGGGACGACGGTGCCTGCCTTGGGGTTGGGCATGAGCCCTCGGGGGCCCAACACCTTTCCTACGCGTTTGGCTACCTTCCCCATCACCTCGCCCTGGGCGGCGATGGCTATATCGAAATCGAGCCATCCTTTCTCTATCTTCTCGATGAGTTCATCGCCTCCTATGTAGTCGGCCCCGGCCTCTTGGGCTGTCTTCTCTGCCTCTCCCTCGGCGAAGACCAGCACGCGGACCTTTTTCCCTGTGCCGTGGGGCAAGAGGACCACCCCTCTCACCTGCTGATCGGCGTGACGGGGGTTTACCCCCAAGCGGAGGTGAGCCTCCACGGTGGCGTCGAAGTTGACAGGCGAGGTCTTCTGAACTAACTCGATCGCCTCCGCCGGGGAGTACGATTTAGTTCGGATTACCTCTTTGGCCGCCTCTAGATATCTCTTGCCTCGCTTGGCCATCTATCCCCCCTCTTTGATCTCGATCCCCATACTCCGAGCGGTGCCCTCGATTATCCGCTCCGCTCCCTCCAGGTCGAGGGCGTTTAGGTCCTTCATCTTGAGTTGGGCGATCTCCCGTATCTGCTGGTGGGTGACGCTGCCCGCCATCTCTCGAGGGGCCTCTCCCGAACCCTTCTCTATCCCCGCCGCCTTCTTGAGGAGGTCGCTAGCCGGCGGGGTCTTGGTGACGAAGGTGAAGGAACGATCCTGGTAGACGGTGATCTCCACGGGGATGATCACCCCCACTTGCTTGGCTGTACGGGCGTTGTAATCTTTACAGAAGGCCATGATGTTGACTCCGTGCTGGCCCAGAGCCGGGCCCACCGGCGGAGCGGGGCTGGCTTGTCCCGCCGGGATGTGAAGTTTGATCACGGCCATCACTCTCTTAGCCATCTATCCTCTCTCCACTTGTAAGAAATCCAACTCCACCGGGGTTTCACGCCCGAAGAAAGAGACCAACACTTTGACCTTTCCCCTATCGGTGTTTATGTCGTCCACGGTGCCCATGAAGTCGGTGAAGGGGCCATCGATGATCCTGACCGTCTCCCCCACGCGGAAGGAGACCCTCACTTTGGGGGTTTCATCCTCCATCCGCTTCATGATCTTGTCCACTTCTTCCTGGCGGAGGGCGGTGGGCTTGTTTCCTGAGCCCACGAAGCCGGTGACCCCGGGGGTGTTGCGGACCACGAACCAGGAATCGTCGGTCATCAACATCTGGATTAGGATGTAGCCGGGGAAGATCCTCCTCTCTACCGTGCGCCGCTTGCCATCACGAAGTTCGATCTCCTCTTCGCTGGGAACGACGACCTGGAATATGCAATCCTGCATGGCCATAGACTCGATCCGGTTCTCCAGGTTACGCTCCACCTTGTTCTCGTACCCTGAGTAGCAATGGATGACGTACCAGGCCGTGCCTTCGGGCAACTCTTCTTCAGCCTCTTCCTCCGCTAGAGCCTCGACCTCTTCTTGCGGCTCCTCTGCTTCCCCCTCGACTTCAGGGGTTTCTTCAGTTAGAACCTCGGCCTCTGCAGGTTTCTCTTGTTCTATGTCTTGTCGTTTCTCTTCCATATCCTCTTTCATCTTATCTGATCAGCAAGCCGAATAACTTGGAGAACATATAGTCGATGAAGCCCAGGGAGGCGGCCATGGTCAGGGTGACGGCGATGACGATGAGGGTCAGGTTAGTGGCCTCTTGCCGACTGGGCCATGCCACCTTCCGCAACTCAGATCTGGTCTCCCGAAGAAATCGGGTGACGGGATTCGCCTTCTTGCCTTTGGCCATTTGATACTCCACAACGAGGGGCGGGGGCCCTTTACTTTGCCCTCGCCCGGCTCCACCTTATTATCTACCGGTTGGCTACTTGGTTTCCCGATGGAGGGTATGGGCGTGGCATCGCGGGCAGTACTTGTTCAACTCCAGCCGCCCGGGATCGTTCCTCCTATTCTTGCTGGTAGTGTAGTTCCTTTCCTGGCACTCCGTGCAAGCCAGAGTGATGACCATCCTTGCCGCTTTCTTGGCCATACCCTCGTTACCTTCTCTCTATTCCAGGATCTTGGTGAGGACGCCTGCGCCCACAGTCCGCCCTCCCTCTCGGATGGCGAAATGCGACCCCTCTTCCAAGGCCACAGGGACGATCAACTTCACCCCCAGATTCACGTTGTCCCCAGGCATCACCATCTCCACCCCCTCGGGGAGGCTCGCCTCCCCGGTGACATCCATGGTTCGGATAAAGAACTGGGGGCGATAACCGGCGAAGAAGGGGGTATGTCTCCCTCCTTCCTCCTTCTTGAGGATATATACCTCCCCTTGGAAGGAGGTAAGGGGCTTGATGCTCCCTGGAGCGGCTAATACCTGTCCCCTTTGTACCTCGTCTCTCTCTATCCCTCTCAAGAGACAGCCTATATTGTCCCCCGCTTGCCCTTGATCCAGCATCTTGTGGAACATCTCCACCCCGGTGACCGTAGTCCTCCTCACATCATCCCTCAACCCCACGATATCCACCTCTTCCCCCACCTTGATGGTCCCTCTCTCCGCCCTTCCGGTGACCACCGTCCCTCTCCCCTTGATGCCGAAGACATCCTCGATGGGCATGAGGAAAGGCTTATCCATCTCCCTGATGGGGGTGGGGATGTAATCGTCTACCGCCTGCAGAAGTTCCCAGATGCACCTGTACTCTGGAGCCTCGGGGTCTTCTGATTCCGACTCCAGGGCTAGGAGGGCTGAGCCTCGGACGATAGGTATCTCCTCCCCGGGAAAACCATACCCCTCCAGGAGTTCCCTCAACTCTAACTCCACTAACTCTAATAGTTCTGGGTCTTCCATTATGTCTACCTTGTTGAGGAAGACCACCATGCTGGGAACCTCCACCTGACGAGCCAATAGCACATGCTCTCTCGTCTGGGGCATAGGGCCATCGGGAGCCGAAACCACCAGTATCGCCCCATCCATCTGGGCCGCTCCGGTGATCATGTTCTTGATGTAGTCGGCATGACCTGGACAGTCGATATGGGCGTAATGGCGCTTCTCTGTGGAGTACTCCAAATGGCTGATGGCGATGGTTAGCCCCCTGGCCTTCTCCTCTGGGGCGTTGTCGATGGTGTCAAAAGGCCTAAACTGGGC
>JAUVHF010000127.1 GCA_030593425.1 Anaerolineales bacterium | reverse complement strand
TCTGGGGCTATTGCGTTATGCCATACAGGGTTACCTCACCGCCATGGCGGTGAACCTGAAGAAGATAGTCAAACTCCTCACTGGGGTGGGGCTCAAGGGTCCCAAGAGGAGCTGCCTCTCGGTTGCCTGACCCAGGGGGGGAGTGCGCCTGGAGGCGGAAAGAGGAAGCGAAAACATAGAAAAACATACAAAAGAAGGATTAGGAAGAGTTTTGGAAGAGGTAGTTCACTTCCGTGAGCGGACAGAGACGCTCAATCCCCTCGTTTTTCAACGGTCTCCTTAGTAGATCATTTCGCCACTGACGGCGTACATATACGCTATTACATACTATGATGGCACTACCCGCCAATATTTCACCTCCTCCTTCAACTCTTCCACCATCTCCGGGGGCGCTTTGAGATAGACTCCCTTGCTCTTAGCGGCCACGGAGCCATCGGATAGACGTATCTCTCCCCAGGCTTCTATCATGCGGCTTCCCCTCTTCGTGACCCCACCCACTAGGGTCAAGGGCTGCTCCAAAGGAACAGACTTGAAATACCGCACCTCCATCTTGGCGGTCACCATCCAACGCTCCTCCTGGTCGAAGAGGAAGGCGCGAATCATCACCTCATCCAGAAGGGCGCAGACCAAGCCCCCATGAAGGACGCCCGGCCACCCCTGGTGCTCCTGGCAGGGGGTGAACTCCGTCCACACCCGCTTTTCATCCTCCTCGAAGACGAGCCCTAGGCCTATGGGGTTCTCCAAGCCGCAGACGAAACACATGCGGGCATTAACTTGTCTCTTCATCGAAGATCCTCACCAACTCCTTTCGTATCTCCTCAGGGATCTCCTCTCCACGGGCCGCCTTACGCAAATGGGATTTTAGGCCCTTAAGCCACATGGTAGGAAGAGTGGCTCCCCCCACCTCTAACTGCAACTGGGGATGGGTGAAGACGATCATCCCCTTTACTTCAACCTCTTTTCCCAGGCGCTGAGCGATGTAGTCGGTCAACCTCTCCATCTCTCGCCGCGTCTCTTTCGTAGGGTTACCTAGAGGCTCGGGGGCAAAACCCCGCAGGAGACGGAGGAGACTAAAATCCCTTTGCCATCTATCTTTAAGGCAGCGAATCCGGCCCTCTGTGCCCTTGGCTTTGATGACGAAAAGCCCGTAAGGGGCCAAGAGAACGTGATCAGCGGGTAGGATGTAGTTATAGAGATAGTGCTTATCATCGAAGCCCCGCAGGGCCCGGGAGAGAACCTGATCCGCCCGGGGTTCATTTACCCACCGGTTCATCTGCCGATTCCCAACGCTCCCGATGACGAAACCCAAAAGAACCACCAGATAGGACCAGGGGTACCCCCAGGGCATCCAAAGGAGCAAAACGCCGATGAAGACGAGAACCAGCCCCACCCCGCTCCCCACTTTGGCCACTATCGACTTTCTAACGATCAGTTCCTCATCGGTCCTAACTTGCACCTTTACCCCTCATACCGACCCAAGACCAGGCAAGCGTCCTGGCCACCCAGCCCGAAGGAGTTGGAGAGAGCGATCCTCACTCCCGCCCGTCGCGCCACGTTGGGGACGTAATCGAGATCGCATTGGGGATCAGGAGTATGATAGTTGATGGTGGGATGGATCACCCCATGGTAGATAGTAAGAGCGGTGGCGATCGCTTCCACAGCCCCTGCCCCGCCGAAGAGGTGGCCTATCATCGACTTGGTGGCACTGATGCGCACCTGGTAAGCGTGTTCGCCCAAGGCCTTCTTGATGGCTAGAGTCTCCACGATGTCACCTAAGACCGTGGAGGTGCCATGGGCATTTATGTAGTCGATATCCTCGGGTCTCAACCCAGCATCGGCGATGGCCCAACGCATGGCCCGAGAGGCCCCCTTCGCCTCGGGGTCCGGTTGGGCCATATGATAGGCATCCGAGGTGGTGCTATATCCCAATACCTCGGCGTAGATGCGCGCCCCTCGCCTCAGGGCATGTCTTAGGTTCTCCAGGATGAGAATACCACAGCCCTCGGAGCCAACAAGGCCATCCCGATCCTTATCGAAGGGCCTGGAAGCGCCTGGGGGATCATCGTTGCGGGTGGAGAGAACCCTCATGGAGACGAAGCCAGCCAAGCCCAGGAGGCTATCTGAACTCTCGGTCCCTCCGGCGATCATCACCTGGGCCGCCCCCCGGCGGATCACCTCCGCCGCCTCGCCCACAGCCTGGGTCCCTGCGGCACAGGCGGTGGTGATGGTGGAGTTGTAGCCCTCGAGCCCATAGAGGCGAGCGACATGGAAGGCGGGGATGTTGGGGATCATGGAAACGATATAGAAAGGCGAGACCCGCTTTTTCTCCACGAAATAGCGCAGACAGGCCTTTTCGGTGGCACTTAACCCCCCTACCGCCGTCCCCATCAACACCCCTACTTGAGGGGCATTTGTCTCATCGATGACCAGTCCCGCGTCCTCCAGAGCCATGCCCGTAGCCGCCACAGCGAACTGGCTGAAGAGTTCCATCCGCCGCGCTTCCTTGAAATTCATGTGACCTTTGGGGTCGAACCCCCACACCTCACCACCGATCTTGGTGGGCAAGTCAGTGGTATCTACGCGGGTAAGATAGCCGATCCCGGAGCGGCCAGCCACCAGCCCCTGCCAGGTCTCCTCCACCGTTAAGCCCAAGGGGGTGAGAGCCCCCATCCCGGTGATGACCACCCGGGCCCTCCTTCTATACCTTTCGACCCTCTCCGGCCGGGGCAACGTCTCCACCCCCTCTAAGATCTCGGCTACCGACTCCTCCAGTTCCTGGCTGAGGAGCGCCTCTTCCACCGATGCTCGCTCTGTGCCAGCCGACCCCTTCCCTTGGGCAGCCCTGAACCGAGAAGGGGTTCTTGACTCCTCCCTTGACATCTCATCGCCCCCTTTCCCCTTCCACCCTTCGCTCGATCTCCTCCCTAATCGCCTCTATCATCCCTCCCTCAATCGCCTGCTTAGCCATGCGCAGGGCGTTCTTGATCGCCTTGGGGTTCGAGCGGCCGTGAGCCACAATAACTACCCCCTCCACCCCTAAGAGAGGCGCGCCACCATATTCGCTGTAGTCGAGGCGGCTCCTCACTTGTCTGAAGGCTGGCTTGGCCAAAAGCCCGCCCAGGGCGGTAAGAGGGCCTCTTTTGATCTCTTCCTCTATTATCCCAGAGAAGAAACCAGCCATCCCCTCCGCTAATTTGATCATTACGTTGCCCGTGAAGCCATCGGTGACTACTACATCGGCCAAGCCGGAGAATAGATCCTTCCCCTCGACGTTGCCTATGAAGTTGAGCCCGCTCCTCTTGAGGAGTTCGTAGGCCTCCAGGACCAATTGGCTGCCCTTCCCCTCCTCCTCGCCGGTAGAGACGATGCCCACCCGCGGCTCTTCTATCCCTAAAACCCTCTCCATATAGACGCTTCCCATGATGGCGAATTGCAGAAGATAGAGGGCCCTGCAATCGGTATTGGCCCCCACGTCCAGTATGCAGAGAGGGCCCTCCCGACTCACAAGTATGGCGCACAAGGCTGGTCGTTGGATCCCCTTTGTCCTCCCCAAACGGAAAAGGGCCGCCACCATCACCCCTCCCGAATTCCCAGCCGAGACGAAGGCTTGGGCCTCTCCCTTCTTGACTAGATCGAGCCCCACTATCATGGAGGAGTCCTTCTTGGCCTTGACGGCGGTAGCCGGCTTATCTTCCATCTCGATCACCTGGCTGGCATGAACCACGGAAAGGCTCGGGCCGCGGGTCTCGTATTTGGCGAGTTCTCGGCGAATGGCCGCCTCCCGCCCTACCAGAACCACCTCCAGCCCCAGTTCCTGGGCTGCCAATACACCCCCCTCCACGGTCACCTGGGGAGCGTAATCCCCCCCCATAGCGTCTAACACGATTTTCATGGCCTTCTCCAAGCCGGTACTAGAGATCCACTCTATAGGCTACGAGCCCTATTACACCTGGCCCAGCATTGACCCCCAGGGCTATTCCCGCTTCGCCGAAGAAGAGTTCTTGGCAGTTGAAATTCTTCTTTACGATCTCCTTGAACTCCAAGGCTTCCTCTTCCACTGCGGTATGCATCACAGCGGCGTTGATAAGGCTCTCTGTGCCCACCGCTTGCTTTGTCAACTCTATGACGCGGTCTAAGGCTCTCTTGCGAGTGCGCACCTTATCAACCGCCTTTACCACTCCATCTTCTACGGTGATGATGGGCTTAATATCTAGGAAGGAGCCGAAGATCTCCTGCATGTGGCCCACTCGACCGCTCAAGCGCAGATATTTGAGCGTGCCCACGGTGGCATAGATATTCATGCGGGATTTGATATCCTCGATGAGGGCTAGAACCTCGCCCTTGCTTCTGCCGTCCTCGATGGCCCGGGCCGCTTCCAGGATGATGAAGCCGGTCCCCATGGAGACGGAAGCCGAATCGATGACCTCGATATCGGCTTCGGGAAGCATAGAACGGGCCAGGGAGGCCGACTGCCAGACGCCACTGGTCCTGGCAGTGACGTGGATGGAGAGGATGGAGGCCCCTTGGGCCGCCACTTCTTTGTAGGCCTCCAGGAACTGGCCAGGGGAGGGCTGGGAACTCTTGGGGACCTCCTCATCCTCCAACATGCGACGGTACATCTCCTGGTGGGTGATCTCCACCCCATCCAGGTAGGTCTCGTCGCCGAAGCGGACGAGGGCCGGCACCACCACTATCCGGTATCTATCTACCAGCTCTTGTGACAGGTCACTGACACTATCGGTCACTATTCTCAGTTCCATGTTGAAACCATTATATCACGCTCCAGAGTAGGCGGCAATCATACTTGACGACTGGAGAAAGTTCCTCTACAATGTCAAATATAGTCCTTTTCGGCTACAGGGAGGCGAGAATAGCCTAGTACCAAGTACCCGCCATGAGAATTCTCAAAGTATGATATGATTTGGGGGTCTTAAGATACATAAGAGGGGGAAGACGATGAAGAGAGTGCTTTTCTTGGTAGCCATCCTGGTGGCCATAGGTGTCGTGGGGTGTGGAGGAGCAACCGCTACCCCAACTCCCACCGCCACGCCGCTACCTCCCTCCCCGACTCCGGAACCGACACCCACTCCCATCACCGTGGCGGGTATCGTAGAGGCCCTCACGCCATCTACGGTGCTGAT
>JAUVHF010000153.1 GCA_030593425.1 Anaerolineales bacterium | reverse complement strand
CACCAGGACCGGATGCGAGATGGCTCCCGGAAGGTGTCCCAGGTGACGGAGGTACAGGGGATGGAGGGAGATGTCATCGTCCTGCAAGATATCTTTGCCTTCGAGCAGTTGGGATATGAGGGAGGGAAGATCATTGGCCAGCTACGCCCCACCGGGGTCCGACCCAAATTCGTGGAGTTAATCGAGACTTCGGGGATCCATCTTCCTCCCAACATATTTGGCTATGATGCCCGTGGACGGAGGCTCTGAAAGGGGGAACCTTGAACCCTATCCTGATCATAGCGGCGATGGCCGGCCTCTCCATAATCGTCCTCTTTTGGGGAGTGGCTCGAACCATAGGTGGTGAGTCAGACCTAATCCAGACACGGTTGGGACGGTATACCGCTCGAGAAGCGGAGAGCCCCTCATTAGCCAGGGTGAAGGAGCAAAAGAGACCTCCTATAGTAGCGGGCCTCAATCGCGCCATTGCTCAGCAGAGTTTTGGCGAGCGAATGGCCACCGAACTGGCCAGAGCCGATCTAAAGCTCACTGTGGCAGAGTATTTTCTCTTCAATGTAGCCTCTATGCTCATAGGCTTCCTAGTCAGCCTTCTTTACTTCCGGAATATCCTGGCCATAGTGGGTGGCCTCCTGGGCTTCTATATTCCCCGTCTCTACGTTGGTTTGCGCCAGCGGCGCCGGTTGATCGCTTTCAACAACCAACTAGGCGACACCATCACACTTCTGGCCAACTCTCTTCGCTCCGGCTATAGCCTCCTGCAATCTATGGAGACGGTAGCCAAGGAACTGGCTCCGCCGGTCTCCGAAGAGTTCGGCCGAGTAGTACGGGAGATAGGCCTGGGTCTCTCCAACGAGGAAGCCCTCAACAACCTCCTCCGCCGTGTGAACAGCGACGATTTGGATCTGATGATCACGGCTATCAACGTCCATCATGAGGTAGGAGGAAACCTGTCTGAGATCCTAGACACCATCGGGCATACTATCCGAGAGAGGGTGCGGATCAAAGGAGAGATCCGGTCTCTCACCGCGGGCCAGAGGTTCTCGGGATACATAATAGCCTTCCTTCCCTTCGGGTTAGCAGCCTTCCTGTTCATGCTCAACCGAGAATATATGTCGGTTCTCTTCACGGACCAATGCGGCCTGACCATGCTCGTCGCGGCGGCCATTATGATGGCTGCCGGCTTCTTCATTATTCAACGGATCGTAGCCATAGAGGTATAGAAAATGTTGACCTATCTGCCTTTCCTTTTGGCCTTAGCCCTGGGAGGGAGCATCGTCCTCATCTTCATAGGGTTAGCCTCCCCGCGGACGGCCGACCCGGTGCAAGCCCGCCTGGACCAGTTCGCCACACGGCAGGTCCTGACCTTGGAGGAGATCGAACTGAGGCAACCCTTCTCCGAAAGGGTGATAAAACCCCTCATTCAAGGGATGGCCGGCTTTATCGGCCGTCTGGCTCCTCGTCGTAACGTGGAGAACCTACGCCACAGGCTGGAATTAGCGGGCACCCCCTATAACTGGGGACCGGCCGAGCTCCTGGGAGTTCGGGGGCTTTCCGCCCTGATCTGTGGGGCTCTTCCCCTTGGGCTTCTACTTTTGGCTCGGGCTCCCCTTCTCAACCTTGTCCTATTCACCGCCCTTCTGGGAGTGCTGGGGTTTTACCTACCCCTCATCTGGCTGGGGAGGAAGATTAAACGGCGACAGGGGGAGATATTGAAGGCTCTCCCCGATGCCCTAGATCTTTTGACCGTCACCGTGGAGGCAGGCCTGGGCTTTGACCAGGCTATAAATATGGTGACGGAGAAGTGGGACAATGAATTGAGTTGGGCCTTTGCGCGCACCATCGCCGAGATAAGCATGGGGAAGACGCGAAAGACGGCGCTGCGGGATATGGCGGATCATGCCGAAGTGGCTGAACTCACTAGTTTCGTAGCCGCTATCATCCAGGCTGACCAGTTGGGTGTCAGCATCGCCAGGGTGCTCCGTATCCAATCGGAACAGATGCGCATCCGACGCCGGCAACGGGCTGAGGAGTTGGCCCAACAGGCCCCGATTAAGATGACGATCCCTCTCGTCCTCCTCATCTTCCCATCCATCCTGGTAATACTCCTGGGTCCTGCTCTCCCTCAACTCCGAGACGTCTTCGTCACCGGTGGAATATTCTAGCCTAACCAATCTCACCCGAGGTTGCATCCTCGCCAACCGGGTCCGGAAGGCCCGAAGATTCTGGGAGAGAGCCAGAGGCCTCATGGGGCGTTCTTCCTTAGAGGAGGGGGAAGGGCTCCTCATAGAACCTTGTACTTGGATCCACACTTTCGGCATGGCCTTCCCCATCGACGTTCTCTACCTGGATGACGAGGGAGCAGTGGCACACGTTTGCTACTCCTTGTGCCCCAATCGTCTGGGCCCCTTTGTCCGGCGAGCACACTCAGTGCTAGAACTCCCAGCCGGAACTATCATTCGCTCGGGGACCAAGATAGGAGATCGGCTGGAAGAGAGATCGATCGAGGCGACTAGTTGAGCCTACGACAAGGGTGGCGAGAAGCGAAAGACTCTCTTTTGGATCTTCTCTTCCCTCCCCGTTGCGCTGGGTGCGGTCGCTCAGGCTCTTGGCTTTGCTCCGCCTGCATCACCGAAATCGAGTTCATAGAACCGCCTCTCTGCTCTCGGTGCGGGCTTCCCTCGGTAGAAGACCCTTGCCTCTCTTGCCAGATAGACCCTTTGGCCATCGAGGGCATCAGAGGGGTAGGATACCTGCGAGGTCCTCTAAAGCGCGCCATCTACCAGTTCAAGTACGGCCAAAAGCATAAACTGGCCCTTCCGTTGGCGGACCTGATGCATCACTATCTCTTGGAGAACCCCTTGCCCGCGGAGTTGCTCGTGTCTGTACCCCTACACATGGATAGATTACGGGAAAAAGGGTATAATCAAGCAGCGCTCCTGACCCGAGAACTGAGCGAGCGAAGCGAATTACCCGTAGAAGAGGGGAGACTGGTGCGTATCAGAGAGACCACACCTCAGGTGGCCCTCAAGGCTGCTGAAAGGGGCAAGAACGTGAGAGGCGCTTTTCGCGGCCAAGGTGAGAAGTTAAGGGATAGGCAGATTCTTCTCATCGACGATGTCTCTACCACCGGGGCTACCCTAGAGGCTTGTGCGGAGGCCCTCCGCGAGAAGGGGACACGATCCGTCTGGGCCTTAGTCCTAGCCCGAGAGACTTAGGGGAAAGGAACTCTATGATGAACATCATTATCACCGGCAAGAATATGGAGATCGGCGATGTGCTGCGAGAATATGTGGAGAAGAAGGTCAAAAAACTAGACCGCTACCTTCCCACCGCCGGCGAGGCGAGAGTGGAACTGGCCGTCGAGGGCACAAGAGACGCCGAGCACAGCCAGGTGGCACAGATCACCCTCAGAACCAAGGGCGCCATCCTGCGTAGCGAAGAGAGATCCCCTGATATCTTCGCCTCCGTCGATGCCGCCCTGGACAAGATCCACCGCCAGATAATACGATACAAGGAGAAGAGGTATCGCCGAGGGCGAGGGCCAGAGAAGGGACTCCCCCTTCTTGAGGAAGACGAGACACCCCGCATCGTGAGAACCAAGCGCTTTCCAGTGAGGCCTATGGACGAGGAAGAGGCTATAGAGCAGATGGAACTCTTGGGGCACGATTTCTTCATCTTCTACAACGCCAGCACCGGGCAGGTGAACGTTCTCTATCGACGCCGAGATGGTAACTACGGCCTCATCGAGCCGGAACTAACGTGAGTGAAGAGAGAAGACGACTTCTTTTTGTCTGTACGGGAAATCTCTGCCGTTCACCCTTGGCCGTGGGGTTCATGAAAGAGTTGCTTAAGGCCCGTGGCCGCGAGGAGGAGTACGAGGTTACCTCAGCGGGTACCTGGGCGGTGGAGGACCATCTCCCAGCCCCCCTAGCGGTGGAGGTGATGGCCGAGCGGGGCGTAGATATCTCCTCCCACCGCTCCCACAGCCTGACCCTCCGAGACATGGAAGATGCCCACCTAGTGGTGGTGATGACCCAAGGCCACGAGGAGGTGTTGAGCCTGGAGTTCCCCCAGCAAGGAAGCAAGATCCACCTATTGAGTGAATTGGCAGGCGAAAAGTACGACATAGAAGACCCCTACGGCACAGAATCCCTGGAACTCTACCAGCAATGCGCTGACCAGATAGAGGAACTCCTGCGGGAAGGGTACCCCCGGCTAATCGAACTCCTAGAGCGACAAGAAAAGGGCTGAGGTAGATCTCAGCCCTCGATT
>JAUVHF010000194.1 GCA_030593425.1 Anaerolineales bacterium | reverse complement strand
CAGATGGAGAACCTGCAACGCTTCTTCGCCATCGCTGTAGAGTGGCCCCGCCTCCTGCCTCTCATCCGTTTTCTGATCAAACTGCCTAAGAACAGGCTCTTCTGGCTGGTGCACAAACTCTGGAAGGGGTACGCCCTGGGGACCAGAGTCCACCCTGCTCGTCTCTCCCTGCGGGGTTATATCGAGATCGTGCGCCACTACATGCGTATAAAATCCTAACATGCATATCCTCTTCATCTTCAAAGAGATAGATAACGAACCTCACGGGGTATTGCGCCTCTCCAGCATCCTCAAGAAGGCTGGCCATCGGGTGAGCATGGTAATAGCCACCGAGGAAGACCCCGTGGAGGCCGCCCTCCGCCTGAAGCCAGACCTAGTAGGATACAGCGTCTTCACCGGGACTCAGCGCTACTATCTGGAATTGAACCGTCGCCTCAAGGCCCAACTGCCCGTCTTCTCCATCTTCGGCGGCCCCCACCCCACCTTCTTCCCAGAGATGATCGAGGAAGAGGGAGTGGATGGCCTCTGTCGAGGGGAGGGGGAGTACGCCACCCTCGACCTCCTCAACGCCCTGAGGGCCCATGAGCCCTTTGAGAGGATCCCCAACTGGTGGTTCAAAATAGAGGGGCGCATCATCAAGAACCCCCTGCGTCCCTTGATCAAGGATCTGGACCAACTCCCCTTTCCTGACCGGGAACTCCTCTATCAAGCCCAGCCTGCCAACCGGGAGAACAAGGTAAAGCCCTTCATCACCGGGCGGGGCTGTCCATTCAACTGCACCTTTTGCTTCAACAAAGCCTATTCGGACCTCTATGGGGGCGCCGGCGTCCGCATCAGGCGGCGGAGCGTGGACAACGTCATCGCCGAGATAGAGGAGGTGCGGGAAAGGTATCCCCTGCAGTTAATCATCTTCATGGATGACACCTTCATCTTGAACATAAGGTGGCTGCGGGAGTTCGCAGAGAAGTATAAGGCCCAGATAGGTCTACCCTTCTGGTGCCAGGTGCGAGCGGATCTCGTGACCGAGGAGAAGATCTCTCTCTTCAAAGACGCGGGCTGTGTTAGCGTCACTTTCGGGCTGGAGACAGCAGATGACTACCTGCGCGACGTGGTATTGAACCGTCATATGAGCAAGGAGGATATCTTGAAGACCTCCCGCATCTTGAGAGAGCAAGGCATCGCCTTCATGACCAACAGCATGTTAGGACTGCCCAAGGGAGGCCTGGCCCAGGATCTCGAGACCCTAAAGCTCAACCTCCAGTGCCGCCCCTCTTACGCCAACGTCCTCCTCTACCAACCCTACCCCAAGACGGAACTGGGGGAGATGGCCTTCAGGGAAGGGCTCATGGAGGGCACCTTCGACGACTTGAGCGGTTCGGTGAGCGATAACACTATAATCAAGTTCAACAGCCCCCTGGAGAAGCGTCAGATCGAGAACCTGCAGAAGATCTCTGCCATAGTCGTCGAGTTCCCCTTCCTCCTGCCCTTGGTCAAACCTCTCATCAGGCTGCCCAGGAACCGACTCTATTGGATCATCTATAAAATGTGGAAAGGTTACGCCCTGAAGAACCGAATGTACCCCCACAGGCTTACTCCCAAGGAGTACATACGCACTTTGATCCGATATATGCGTATTAGGAGCCAGTAAGATGCCGTTCAACTCCGGTCAAAGGATGAGGTGGAAACCCTGCGGTAACCCGGGAGCATGAAAGGGGTTGAGCGAGAGGGAGGCTTATGAGAAACGCCAAAGGCATCACCACCAGCCTCCTCAGATCTGGTGCCTTTTGGTTTTCCCTCCTCTCGTTGCCCGCTGGCCTTCCCCTCCTAAAAGAAGGCTATTTCGTCTCCCACGATGGGCTCTTCCACCTCTACCGTCTGGCAGGTCTGGATAGAGCGCTTCACCAGGGCATTATCTATCCACGCTGGTTTCCGGAGTTCGCCTACGGCTACGGCCATCCGATACTCAACTACTACAGCCCTCTGGCCTACTACCTGGGGGAGACTTTCCACCTCTGGGGAGCAGGCTTCATCCTATCCACCAAACTCGCCTTCCTGGCGGGCCTCCTCCTCTCTGGGCTGGCCTTCTACCTTTGGACCCGTGACTCATGGGGGCAGTTCCCAGCCCTGGTGGGCGCGGTGGCCTACCTCTACGCCCCTTATCACTTGGCAGATACATATGTGCGGGGAGCCCTGGCCGAATCTCTCGCCTTCGTCCTCATGCCCCTTGCCCTCTGGGCCATAGGCAGGCTCTTTGAGCGAAAGAACGTCGCCTACGTGGTCGTCGCCGCTTTGGCCTATGGAGGGCTGATCCTCACCCATAGCCTCACCGCCCTCATCTTCGCCCCTCTATTTCTAGCCTACGCTCTCCTTTGGACACTGGCCGGTAGGGAGTTTAGACTCCTGGCCTTGGTTGGACTCTCCCTCCTCCTGACCCTGGGTGTCACAGCCTTCTACTGGCTCCCCGCTTTGACAGAAGCGCAATGGGTCGGGCTGGCCGCAGGCCTTGCCTCCACCGGCTATCGCGACCATCTGACCCCTTTGAGGGAGAGCATCTCTCCCTTTCTTCTTTACCGCTATTTCCCAAACCAGGGGGTAAAGGCTGAACATCCCCTCAGCCTGATTCACCTTTTCTTGCTCCTCATCTCCATGGCTGCGGTTTTCCGTCTGGCCAAGGCAGGGCAGAAGAAAGCACCGTGGCAGATGGCCCTCTTCCTCTTGGTAGCCGCCCTCTCCTTTTTCATGACCCTCACCTACTCCCTCCCTTTATGGAGACTCCTAGAGCCCCTTCTGGCCTCCCTCCAATACCCATGGCGGTTCATGGGGATAGCCTCTTTAGGGGTGGCCTTCTTGGCCGGAGGGGTTACTTTCTGGGCTAAGGAAGTAAGCAAGGGGGGCTTCTGGGGCTATGCCTTAGGGCTTTCCTTGATGGCCTTATCGGTTATCGCCAGCCTGGCTCGTCTCCCCGGAGAAAGAGTGGAGATGATGGAGACGGAGGTGGCCGTGGCTCACATGTGGGAGGAGGATTTCGCTCACCGTCAGATCGGAACCACTTGGACAGCGGAGTACCTACCTGTCTGGGTGAGAGCCGATCGCTCCGAGATCCCCCTGCCCCCTTTAAGCCCCCAGGCCCTAGAGCCAAGGGGTTTCGAGTCCCCGAGGGTAGCGGTCATCAAAGAAGGGTATCTCTGGTACGAACTGGGGGTGAAAAGCGCGAAAAGCACAACCCTCCGTTTTCATATCTTCTATTTTCCCGGTTGGCAAGGTTACGT
>JAUVHF010000036.1 GCA_030593425.1 Anaerolineales bacterium | reverse complement strand
ACCATCGACCTCGACCTTCAAAAGGAGGCTACCGATGCGCTCCAGGAAGGGATGACGGCAGCCGGCTCCCAATCGGGCGTGGTGGTGGCCATGGATCCCCAAACGGGCGAGATCCTGGCTTTGGTCTCGCTCCCCTCATATGATAACAACCTCTTCATCGGCGGCATCTCCCTTGAAGATTACCAGGCTTTGAAAGACCACCCTCATCACCCTCTGGTCGATTACGCTTTGACGGGACAGTACCCTCCGGGCTCCATCTTCAAGATCATCGGGGCTGCCGCTGGGCTCGAGGAGGGGGTCATCAACCGCCACACCTTAATCAACGATCCCGGGGTGATATGGCTTCCCAACAAGTATGCTCCCGATGACCCCACTCTGGCTCAGCCTTTCCGTTGCTGGCTGGAGACGGGGCATGGACCTTTGAACGTGGTGCAGGCTATCGCCCACTCCTGCGACGTCTTCTTTTATAAGTTGGCTGGTGGTTATCAGGATTTCACTGGCCTGGGTCTGCCCACCCTGGCTTACTATGCACGCCTTTTTGGGCTGGGATCTCCCACCGGCATCGACCTTCCAGGAGAAAGCGAAGGGTTGATCCCCAGCGAAGACTGGAAGCGGCTCACCTATGGCGAGGCCTGGGTGACTGGAGATACCTACAATGTGGCTATCGGCCAGGGGTATGTCTTGACCACCCCGCTCCAGATGCTCAACGCTACCGCTACCGTGGCCAATGGTGGTACCCTCTATGACCCGCAGATCGTCCGAGAGGTAAGAGACGCCGAAGGTAACATCGTTCGCCCCTTCCGCAAAGAGGTGATCCGCCAACTTCCCATAGCCCCCGAGAACTTAGCCCTAGTGCGGGAGGGCATGCGGGGCGCTGTAGGCCGGGGCACCGGCTGGAGGGCTAATCTGGCCGGGGTTGCGGTGGCCGGCAAGACGGGGACCGCCGAATATCCAGGCCCCCGCGATAGAGAGGGGAAACTGCCCACCCACGCTTGGTTTGTGGCCTACGCTCCGGCGAAGGATCCGGAAATCGCCCTGGTTGTCTTCATCGAGGGGGGTGGTGAGGGCTCGGTGACCGCGGTGCCTGTGGCCGCCCGGATCCTGGCTGACTACTTCGATCTGCCATTAGTGCCTTCGGGACCCTGAGGAAATAGAAATAGACTAGGATCAGGGATAATGAGAAGAGCCACCCAACATTTTGATCTCCTGCTCCTGGGGGCCACCGTGCTCCTGGTGCTCTACGGCATCATCATGATCTATAGCGCTACCTACCTCTCCGGGGAAGGCGGTCAGAGCCTTTGGGACAGTTTCTTCGCTCGACAGATCATCTACGCTCTGGCAGGGCTGGGCCTGATGTTTCTGGCCACTATCGCCGATTATCGATACCTGGAGAATCTATATCGCCCCCTCTACATCTTGACCATCCTTTCGCTGCTCCTCATCCCAGTAGTAGGTCGTATATCCTTTGGCGCACAGCGGTGGTTAGGCTTCGGACGCTTCCAACCCTCTGAGTTGGCGAAACTTCTCATCATCATTTGTTTGGCCAAATACCTATCTGACCGCGGCCTGAGGATAAAGCGGTTTCCACAACTGCTTATCTCTCTTATCTATGTAGCCATCCCCATGGTTCTCATCTATCTCCAGCCTGACTTAGGAACGGCTTTGATCTTGGGCGTCATCTGGCTGGTTATGGCCCTGATGGCCGGGGCCCGCTTGCGATATATCGCTATCCTGGCCCTCCTAGGCCTCCTGGGCACGCCGCTCATCTGGTTCTCCCTCGAAGATTATATGCGTGAGCGGATCTTCATCTTCTTCAATCCCCGGCACGATCCGTTAGGGGTGGGGTACAACATCAATCAAGCCCGCATCGCCGTGGGGTCAGGAGGATGGTGGGGACAAGGGTTCGGCAGCGGCTCCCAGAACCAGCTACATTTCCTCCGCGTCCGCCATACCGACTACCTCTTCTCTGTCCTGGGGGAGGAACTGGGCTTTGTGGGCGTTCTGATCCTCCTCCTTCTTTTGGGCATCGTCCTTTTGCGGATCCTCCGGGTGGCTGATCTGGCTCGCGACGATTTCGGGAAATTGATCGCCTGCGGAGTGGCGACCATGATCGCCTTCCAGGCCTTCGTCAACATAGGGATGAACATAGGGCTCATCCCCGCCGCCGGTACATCTCTCCCCTTCATGAGTTATGGAGGCAGCGGGCTCATAACCCTCCTCCTAGCGGAAGGGGTGGTGCAAAGTATCCTCGTACGCCATCGAAAACTGGAGTTTCGGTGAAAAGTAGAGTAGCCCTCATCAAGGGCCCACACAGATACCGAAACATAGCCCAAGCCCTGGAGTGTATTGGAGAGGAGATCAAGTGGCCTCCAGATGGGCTGCTCATCAAGCCCAACTTCGTCTCCACCACCAATCAACTGGCGGCCACCCATGTGGAAGCGGTACGAGCCCTCCTCGACTTTCTGGGATCTCGCTATGGTGGCTCTATCACCATCGGCGAGGGGGCCGGCCTCACTGATACCTTCGAGGGGTTTCGCAACTTCGGCTATGAGCCGCTGATCGAAGAGTACGGCGTTCGACTGATGGATCTCAATAGAGATCGGTGGGTGAAGGTAGAGGTATATGACCGGAATCTGGCTTCCCTAGAGTTGCGCCTGGCCAAGAGCGCCTGGGAAAGCCCCTACCGCATTTCCATCGGCCCCCCTAAGACCCACGACACGGTGATCATCACTCTTTCCCTGAAGAATATGATCATGGGAAGCCTTATCCGCGATCAAAGAGGGGGAAATAGCACGCTTTTCCACACCTTATCTAGAGTCACCCCTTCCTGGGTGAAACGTGCGCCGTTCCTGCAGGGACTCAAGCGAGATGTGGCCACGACGGTGCTCAGGAGCGACAAGTTCGCCATGCACCAGGGGTACCCGGCCATCAACCTCAACCTCTATACCCTGGCCCAATATATAGCCCCTCACCTGAGCATCATCGACGGCTTCCTGGGGATGGAAGGGCCGGGCCCCGGCGATGGAGAGCCGGTGGAGTTGCAGGTGGCCATCGCCAGCACCGACTTTCTGGCCGCCGACACGGTAGCGGCAAAACTGATGGGCTACGATATAGACGAGATCGGCTACCTCTACTATTGCAAATTGAAGGGTTTAGGGGCAGGCGATTTAGAGAAGATAGAGATAGTGGGGAACGCACGCCTTGAGGACTGTGTGAGCATTGGCGGCTTCCGCCCTCATCCTACCTATCGTCAGCAACTACAATGGCAAATCGAGAACTTCGAGAGGTTCCTATGAGCAAAGCAGTTCGGGTCAGGTTCGCTCCTGCCCCCACGGGGTATTTGCATGTAGGCGGGGCACGTACAGCCCTCTACAACTGGCTCTTCGCCCGCCATCACCAAGGGACCTTTATCCTGCGGATAGAGGATACCGACCAGGTGCGTTCCACTGAGAAGTCGGTGGGGGGCATTTTGGATTCCCTCCGCTGGCTAGGCCTCGACTGGGATGAGGGGCCAGAAGTAGGAGGCGACCTGGGGCCCTACTTCCAGATGCAACGGCTCCATTTCTACCGTGCTGCGGCGGAGCGGCTCTTGGAGGAGAAGAAGGTCTACTTTTGCTATTGCACTCCGGAGGAACTGAAGGAGCGGCGAGAAGCCGCTCTGGCTAGGCGGGAAACACCGGGTTATGACCGCCGGTGCCGAGAGCTATCCCCCCGGGAGAGGGCTACTCTAGAAGCCCAGGGCAGAAAACCGGCCCTCCGCTTCGCCATGCCTCTAGAGGGGGAAACGGTAGTCCACGACCTGGTGCGGGGAGATGTCCATTTCGCCAACCAGCAACTGGACGATCTCATCATCATGCGAGCCGACGGTTTCCCTACCTACAACTTCGCCGTGGTGGTTGATGATATCCTGATGCAGATAAGCCACGTTATCCGCGCCGACGAGCATCTGGCTAATACCCCTCGCCAGATACGGATCTACGAGGCCCTGGGACATCCCCCGCCTCAGTTCGCCCATGTCTCGATGATCCTGGGCCTAGATCGCACCAAACTTTCCAAGCGGCACGGAGCCACCTCGGTGAGCGACCACCGAGATGCGGGCTATCTGCCCGAGGCGATGGTGAACTTCCTGGCCCTTTTGGGTTGGGCCTACGACGATAAGAGGGAACTCTTCACCCCGGAGGAGTTGATCGAGCATTTTAGCCTGGAGAAGGTGAACCCCGCACCCTCCATCTTCAGCGACGAGAAACTGGAGTGGATGAACGGGGTCTATATCCGTCAACTGGAGCCCGAGGAGTTGGCGAAGCGACTCCTGCCTTTCCTAAAGGAGGCCGGCCTGGAGGCCGATATGGAGACGATCCGCCGTCTGGTCCCCCTCATCCAGGAGCGGATGAAGGTCTTGAGCGCCGGTGTAGAGCTGGTCGATTTCTTCTTCAAAGAAGAGATAGCGTACGATCCCGAACTCCTCATGGGAAAGAAGATGACCGCCCAAGAATCGCACGCGGCGCTCAAGGTGACAAGCGAGAGGTTGGAGAGACTGCCCCTCTTCGACGAGGAGAACCTAGAGAAGGCCCTCCGCCGCTTGGCCGATGACCTATCTTTGACCGCTGGACAACTCTTCGGTATCATCCGCATCGCCGTCACCGGGAAAAAGGTAGCCCCTCCCCTCTTCGGTACGCTCGCTGTCCTGGGGAGAAAGCGGGCGCTCTGGAGGATAGACCTGGCTCTCGACCATCTGGCAAGGCTCGCTCGGAGCGAGTAGGCCTCATAATGGCTTCCTTACAGGATCTCGAGGGAGATGAAGGGGCAGTAAGCGAAGTCGGCCTTTGGCAAAAGCCAGAGCAGGACTATACAAAGGGCAGCCTCAACCGTAATATCTGGCTCCTAGCAGTTCCTATGGCCCTGGAGATGTCGATGATCAGCATCTTCCAGATCATCGACATCTTCTGGGTGGGGAAACTCGGCCCCGCTGCTGTGGCCGCGGTGACCATTAGTGGTACCCTGCGCTGGGGCATTAACAGTTTAGCCATGGGGTTGGGCATCGGTGGCATGGCCGTGGTCGCTCGCCGCATGGGGGAGAAGGATCGCCCTGCCGCTAACCACGCCACCCTGCAGACGATTATCATCTCCATCCTAGTTTCCCTGACTCTGAGTCTGGTGGGCTTTCTTTTGGCCAAACCGATGCTTCTTCTCCTGGGCGCTGGGCCAGAGGTGCTCCCCTTGGGCCTGGCCTTTCTTCATATCACCTTCGCTGGCCTCCTGGCCATCATCTTAGTACCTACTATCAACTCCGTCTTCCGAGGGGCAGGAAACGCTACCACCGCCATGTGGGTCTTGGCTTTTGCCAATGGTTTGAACGTGCTCCTCGATCCTTTGCTGATCTTTGGGTGGGGGCCGTTGCCCGCTTTGGGCGTAGCGGGCTCTGCGCTATCCACCGTCCTCGCTTACGGGGCTGGTCTGGCTTTGCAATTCTACATCTTGCTCAAAGGCAGGGCCCGAGTGCGTATCGAATTGGACAAGTTGCGCATCGATCTGGGCTTGATGTGGAGGATCATCACCATCGCCCTCCCCAGTACGATACAGATGACCCTCCGGGCGCTCTCACGGGTCACCTTGCTGGGCATCATAGCCCTTTATGGCACCTTCGCCCTGGCCGGCTACGGCATCGCTAACCGCATCCTGTTGATGGTCTTGGTCCCGGGCTTCGGCCTAGGCAACGCTTCCGCGACCCTGGTGGGGCAGAACTTGGGAGCCCACCAACCGAAGCGGGCGGAAAAGAGCGCCTGGCTCATCAGCGGCTATAATATGGCCCTCATGGCTGCCGCCGCTATCTTCTTCCTCCCCCTGGCCGACCGGATCATCTCCATTTTCAACGCCAACCCTGGAGTTGTGGAGTACGGGAGCAGTTGTCTCAAGATTGTAGCCGTCAGTTACATCTTCAGTGCCTTAGGGATAGTCATGGGACGCTCGCTGGATGGGGCAGGGAACACGGTGCCCGCCATGTTCATCAACCTTTTCACTCTCTGGGTTCTACAGATCCCGTTGGCCTATCTCCTCTCCCGGTTCTGGGGCACCACCGGCATCTGGGTAGCCCTAGGAGTGGCAAACGTGGGTAACGCCCTAATGATGGCGCTCTGGTTCAAGCGTGGCCGTTGGAAGTTGAGGGTGGTATGAGGCAAACCCTTGCCCTGAACGAGCACCTGTGATAAAATGGAAATGCGCTGGGGGATCGTCTAGCGGTAGGACAGCGGACTCTGAATCCGCCAGCCGAGGTTCGAATCCTCGTCCCCCAGCCTTCTTGGCGGCGTCGTAGCAAAGGTCGCTGCAGCCTCTCCGGCGTCGCAGCCGCTTTCTCTTCGCAATTGGAAAGCGGCCGATGGGGTGCATTCGGCACCCGAAGGGATAACCCGGTGGAGTGGAAACCGCGCCCACCTCTATACAGGTCAGAAGACCAACCATGACCCGTTTCGTCCTGGTGAGACACGGACAGACGGAGAGCGTCCCCACGAAGGGTTAGCGACATCAGAGGTGAGATGCGTCTCGACGCTGGCTAACGGCCTCGAATGACCCATATCCCTCTATAGCCCTCCATAGATCCGGTGCCCTGCCCTCGATCTTGACATCTGTTCAGAAATATGTAGAATAGATTAGCGACGACCTACAGGCAGAGAACTGACTGGTTGAAACACCCATCAGTCGAACCTCCTGGGCTGGAGTGCAGTCCCAAGGAGAGGGCGGTCCTTGAGGGGTTTTATCCCCTACGACCGCGGAGCTTTTTCTGGCCCGGTCGTGACCTTAGGAACGGAGGAGATATCGCAACCAGGTCGGCAACCCCGACCTCATAAAGAATAGGCGACCTGCCTCGCCTGAAGGCGGTTTTCTCATACCATCCTAGAACGTGGACACTTCCACGCCGTGGCCAGGAGTACGGCTACGGCGTGTCTATTTGCCAGCAGATAACAGATGACGGGAGGAAATTTATGAAAGCCGTGATTCTGGCAGCAGGCGACGGAACTAGATTAGAAGGCAACCACGGAATGCCCAAGGTACTGCTTGAATTGGCCGGGCAAACCCTGCTGGAGAGGAACCTGGCCTCTCTTAGCCAATTGGGCATCCAGGATTTCGTCGTGGTCACTGGTTACAAAGCCGAGTTGGTGGAAGCCTTCATAGAAGAGAGGCGATTGCAGGAGCGGTACAAGATCACCTTAGTGGTAAACGAACGTTGGTTAGAGGGTAACGCCATATCCGTGTTGGCCGCTCGCGACTTCGTAGGCCAGCGCTTTCTGGTAGCCATGGGTGATCACCTTTTCGACCCTCAGAGGATGCAGGGGCTATTATCTTTGCCTGGAGAGTTTGTTGGAGCCTTCGACTCATCCCCACGCTACATAGATGTGGCGGAGGCCACCAAGGCGGAAGGCAATCTACGATCCGTGGAAAGGCTAGGCAAAGAACTGGAGGAGTTCAACTACATAGATGCGGGGTTCTTTGTCTGTTCAGAGCGCATCTTCCCGGTCATCGAGAGATGCCTGGCCCAAGACAGGGACGAATGGAACGACGTGAAGGAGGAATGGATCAAGGATCGAAAACTCCGTATCCACGACCTCAAGGGAGGCTTCTGGCTGGATATCGACACCGACGAGGACCAGCAGACAGCGGAGAGGCTTCTACGTCACCGCCGGCGCGAGAAGGGAAAGAGGGTGAGAGGGTGAGAAAGGCGGTAATCCTAGCCACCTCAGAGGGAAGCCGGGAGAAGCCCAAGATGCTGACCAAACTGTGTGGCCTCTCTCTATTGGAGAGGAATCTCCAACTCCTCGAAGCCCTGGACATTAGGAAGGTGACCATAATGCTAGGGCCCCGAGGGAAACCAATACAACGATACCTCGACAAGAAGAACGGCCTAGGAATGAAAATAGAGTATGTAGAAGGTGGGGATGGGTGGGCACCTCCAATCGTGGGGGGAGAATTCTTGCTCCTGGAAGGGGATCGCCTTTTCGATGCTCGGATAATCGAAGCCCTCCTTGACCGGGGGGAGGCGACTTTGGCCATCGATAGGAGGATCGACAAAGCACGTGGCCTGCCCAAGGTACTCATCGGAGACTCCGTTAAGGCCATAGGCGAGAATCTAGAAGAGTGGGATGGGGTCTATATCGGGGCCGCCCTTTGCACCCCTCAACTCCTTCGCATCTTATTAGATGACTCACCTCAAGGCGGAGAGCGATTGGAGGGCCTGGGAATCGGTTACCTGGACATCTCCCAGATCCCCACCTACATAGCGGAGATGAGAAGAGATCTGCCCATCTCCTGGATCAGAATGGAGAACGAGAAGGATCTCAAGAGGGCTAAGAAGTTGCTGATTGAAAGGACACAAAAGGGCACTCTTGACCTCTTAGCCTGGTACCTCCACCGGCCCATCGAGAACAGGATCACCTACTACCTGTCGGAGTGGCCCATCACGCCCAACCAAGTAACCATCTTCACCAACATAGTCGCCTACTTTGCCACCTTCCTTTTCCTCCAAGGATACCTTCTTTGGGCCTCCCTTGTCACTCTAGTAGTGAACATATTGGACGGAGTGGATGGAAAGTTGGCTAGGGCGCGGGGAGTGACCACCAAGCTGGGTCACATCGAGCACTCCTTCGACCTCCTCTTCGAACAATCGTGGTACATCGCCTTCGCTTGGTATATCTTCTCTGGAAGCGGAAGCCTCCTACCGCTGGTTTTGGGCCTCCTCATCCTTCTCCTCGACTCCTTCAACAGACATTGCTCTATGCAGTTCAAGCAAGTGATGGGGGTCTCCCTGGCTGACTATGCCAGATTCGATCGTCTGTTCAGAAGGTTCGATGGGAGAAGGAACATATACACCCTCTATATGCTGGCTGGCGCTATCTTCGGTTTGCCCCTCTACGCCTTGATGGCTATGGCGGCTCATGCCTTCCTCACAGCCGTCGTCTACGCCTCCAGAGCCATAAAGCACCTGCGGGCCGCCGATGGCCAGGGCGCCACCTAGCCTCCCCTGCGCCCCTGCCATACCTAGCCATTCCCCCCGTTGACAAGACGGGGGGAACATTATAATATGTATAAAACAGACAAAGCCATCAGTGGACATCCTAGGCGGAAGGACCCCCAACATGGCAAAGAAAAGAGAGAAGCCAGAAAAGCGCGAGCGGATAGAGGAGGCACTGCAGGCATCGAAGGACCGGTACCGCACCCTCTTCGAGCAATCCGGAGATGCCGTCTATGTCAGTTCCCGAGATGGAAGGCTGGTTGACGTCAACCGCTCCATGTTGGAGCTCTTCGGCTATACCAGGGAAGAGTTCGCGCGGCTGCGGGCCCAGGAGACATATGTTGATCCCAGTCAGCGGCGCAGATACCAGCAGGAGATAGAGGAAAAGGGAGCCGTTAGGGACTATGAAGTGAGGCTGCGGAAGAAGGATGGAACAGAGATGGACTGCCTGGTCACTGCGACTGTGCGGCGGGCGAAGGACGGAAGCGTCGTCGGGTACCAAGGCATCATCCGCGACATCACCGAGCGCAAGCGGGCGGAGGAGGAGATTCGCCAGCGCGGCGAGCAACTGGCCACCCTCAACGCTATAGCCATGACCGTGATCAGCACCCTCGACCTGCAAGAGGTTTTGCATGCCATCCAAGAGAGGGTAATGGAGGTGTTGAGTGAAATCTATCCACCCCTCTTTTTTCTCTTCAATGAGGAGGATCAAACCTTTAAGGCCACGCCGACCCGTCTGCAAGAACAGGGGCTAAGAAGGGTGGAGACGTTAATCGGAACGAACTTGGAGGAACTCACCCTCCCGCTTCCTGCACTAAAGCCTGCATTACGGGAGGCCTTGTTGGCGGGGAAGCCCTATCTGACCGATGATCTCTCTGACCTCTCGGAACTTGGGATAAGCAGAGGATTGAAAGATGCTCAGAGAGAACTGGAGATCAAGTCTATTGTGGCCTTGCCTCTTTGGGTGAAGGGGAAGTTGGCAGGAATCGTGCTCCTAGTCTCTCCGAAGGAAACGATGCCGGAAGAGGAGATAGAACTCTTGTCAGCCATTGCCAACCAGGCGGCCATCGCCATCGAGAACGCCCGGCTCTACGGGGAGAGAAGACGCAAGGCAGACGAACTGGCAGCGCTCTACGACATCTCCCTTGATGTCGTTGCCCAGTTGGACCTAGAGAAACTCCTGCAAACCATCATCGAGCGAGCCACCCGGTTACTGAACGCCAGGGGAGGAGGTATCTATCTTTACGATCCCGCCAAGCGGGAAATTGAGTTAAGAGCGGCCTACGGGTACTTCACTAAGGATTACACGGGGACGAGGCTGGGGTTGGGTGAGGGCTTATCAGGGAAGGTGGCTCAGAGCAGAGAGCCCCTGGTGGTGGAGGACTACGCCAATTGGGGGGGTAGGTCGCCTAAGTATGACGGAGAACCCTCAATAGCCGTTCTGGGCCTTCCCTTGAAGCGGGGCGATGAACTCCTAGGCGTTCTCTTCATCAACCATGAAGTGGAAAAGGGGTTCCACGAGGCAGAGATACGATTGGCCACTCTCTTCGCCAACCAGACGGCCATCGCCATTGAGAACGCCAGCCTCTACGAGCAAACCGACGAGAAGTTACAACATCGAGTGACCGAACTCACAGCCCTCAACGCCATCACCGAAAGCCTCACCAGTACCCTGGAACTGGATGAGATCCTGGAATCGATAGTCACGCGTGTGCGTCAGGTGATGGAGGCTCGCATCTGCACCATCAGGCTCGTGGAAGGCGATGAACTGACCATAGGAGCCGCGGTGGGATACAAGGACGGATCAACCCGCCACGATCGCATCAAGATCGACGAGCGCATGGCCCGCATAGTCCGAGACCAGCAGCCACTGATGGTCGAAGACCTGAGGGAGTCCAACGATATCCCTCCAAGCCGCCGAGAGAGAGCCAGGCGAGAGAGGGTACACTCCTTCCTGGGAGTCCCCATGGTCTCCAAGGAGGAAACCATCGGCGTTCTTAGCATCTACGGTGAGAAGGCCCATCACTTCGCCCAGCAAGAGATGAGACTCCTCTCCACTATCGCCAACCAGGCTGCCCTGGCCATCGAGCGGGCAAGGCTCCACGAGAAGGTCAGGGAATATGCCGAAGAATTAGAACAACTGGTGCAGGAAAGGACTGAAGAGCTAATGGCTATACAGGTGGACTTGCTTCAGAGCGCCAAGTTGGCTGCCTTAGGCCAACTGGCTGCTGGGGTAGCCCACGAACTGAACAACCCCCTGGGGGCCATCTCTGCGTACTTGGAACTCCTGCAAGAGGAGATGGAATTGGGATCCCGGGAGACGGAATATGTAAAGAGGATAGAGAAGCGTATCCAACAGGCGACGAAGATCGTGAGTGAACTGAGGAGTGTGGGGATAACTTCGGAGCCGACCCGGCAAACCGTTGACATCAACGACATCCTACGGGAGACCCTATCCTTGGTAGAGCGACGGCTCTCCCTCCAGCAGACAGAACTCCAGAAGGATATGACCCCCAACCTGCCGCAGATCCACGCCGACCCAGATCGATTGGAACAGGTCTTCATCAATATCATCACCAACGCCAGTCAAGCCATGGGAGAGGGAGGCACCTTGAGGGTCGCTTCCCGAGAATCGAGGAACGGCGAGTGGGTGGAGATAATCTTCGCCGATACAGGAGAGGGGATCGCCAAAGAGCATTTAGGCAAGATATTTGACCCCTTCTTCACCACCAGGAGCCCAGGGGAGGGGATGGGCCTAGGGCTTTCGCTCAGTCTTAGGCACATAAA
>JAUVHF010000044.1 GCA_030593425.1 Anaerolineales bacterium | reverse complement strand
TGGATCAGGCGGATCGAGCCATGTACGAGGCTAAGTACAGCGAGCTCTCTCAGATATGCTTGGCTGAAGCGACGGCGATAATGGTGGAGGCACCACTTCCCGAGGGTGAGAGGTTTCCCTATCTCACTTTGTCTCCGGAGGTACCTAATCGGGAGTTGGCTTCCCTTCTCCCTTTGGAGGTGGCGCGGAGGCTGGAATGCGTGCCTGTGGGTAGGGAGGGTAGGGATCTTACTTTGGCTTTGGCTGACCCTAGCCAGGGCTTCGCTATCCGAGTGGTATCGCAACTCACAGGTCTTCGCGTCTTCCCGGTGATGAGTGGGAAGGAGGAGATCCACCAGGCGTTGAGAAGGATGGCCACACTGTCGCAGGAGTCGGGAGAGCGGTCCTAATCGATATGGTGTAAAGTGGCGAGCCAAAGGGGGATACCCTTGGCTCATTTTTATTTTTGGGGGCTTCTCTACTCCTCCCCTGGCCGCAGAACCCTCTCATTCGGCTCGGGGAAGCGAGTTAGAACCGTGGCTTCTTGGTGCAAAGGCACCGTGTCCCCTAAGGCCAAGTCGACTATCGGCTTCCCAGGCCTCTCTTCCCCTCTAGGCAAGGCGAAGACCCCTATCTGGGTCGCTTCTCTGTCGTATTTTCTCTTGGCGTAGGCCATCCCCAACTGGTAGCCATCCACCAGAGCGCAACTGGTGACCGTGCCGATGTACCGCCCTCTCTTATCTACCACCAAATCGCCCTGTTTGAGCATGCGGCCACCCCTGGTGTTGAGCCCAAAGCGAAGGATCTCCATCTCCCTTTTGGCTTCCTTCTGTAGAAGAGCTTTTCTCCCGATGAAGAAAGGCTTATGGAATTTGACGAAGGGGCCATAACCGGCTTCCAGGGGAGAGATATCATGCGGGCCAGCCAGTTCATGGCCATAGAGGGGCAGGCCAGCCTCCGTCCTGGTGGAATCCCTGGCTCCCAGACCAGCAGGCTTGATACCTAAATCCTCTCCCACCTCCAAGAGCCTCTTCCAGAGGAGCACCGCATCACGGGGATGGATGTAGAACTCGAAAGCGATCTCCTCGCCGGTGTAGCCGGTTCGGGAGATGATAAGGGGCAGGCCTAGAATCTCCGTCTCTACGAATTCGGATCTTCGGAGGCGAGAGAGGGTTCGCTCTAAGGTTGGGTCCTCGATTAGGCGCCTCACTATGGATAGAGAGTTGGGGCCCTGAAGAGCCATGTCGATCCTTTGCTCCTCCCCACAGGAGGGGTCTTTTAAGTCTCTGATGGTGACCCTCCCTTCGATCTCTCGGAAGGGGTAATCCCGATCGATGAGGAACTCTCGGGAGTTAGCGGCCAAAAGCCAGGCCAGGATCTTCTCCTGGTTGACGGCGTTGGTGACCATCATATAGAGGTCTCCTGCTCGACGATAGACCATGACATCGTCCATCACCTGGCCATCCGGATCGAGGATGTAGCCGTACATCGATTGGCCATCTTTCAACCAACTGATGTAGTTGCTGGTCACCACGTCCAGGAATCGGGTGGCATGTGGGCCTGCGATCTCCAGCACGCCCATATGCCCCACATCGAAGAGGCCCGCCTTCTCCCGCACGGCCTTATGCTCCTCGGCGATGCTTGTGTACCAGACCGGCATCTCCCAGCCAGCGAAGGGTATAACCTTCTTGGTCAACTTTAGATGCTCAGGGTAAAGGGGGGTTCGTCTCGGTTCGCCTTCTTCCGGTTCGTGTACAAACTCCCCTTTTTCAGCCTTGGGCTTTACCTCTCGAACGATCGCCTTCTGGCCCACAAAGTAGGGCTTGGAGAGGGCGAAGAGGGAAGCGTATCCGCTCCTATATAGGGAGAGCCCATCTACTGGGGAGCCACCATAGGAGGGAAGGCCGGCTTCCTCTCTTGGTGCCTCTCTAATCTGAAGGCCAGCGGGGACTAAATGCTCCTCCAGGAGCAGATTCCAAAGCTCGGGGGCCCTCTTTCGAGGGAGGACGATCTCCAGCCTCTGGTTGTCATCGCCGTATCCGGTGCGGAAGAGCAGGGCTGGGATACCGGCTATCTCCCCTTCCCAAGCGTGGAACCTTTCCAATTCTGGAAGGGCAGCATCCATCCTTTGCAGGATCTCCAAGGATCGAGGGCCGTGAACTCCCAAGGCGGTCTTTCGCCACTCCTCAGTTCCCTCATTGAGGTCCTCCACCACCGCTGGCCCTTCGATCTTGGCCCTGACATCTTCGTGGTCGAAGAGGGTATACCCGTCAGAGAGGGCTCGCAGCCACTCTTTCACCCTCTCGGTGTTGGCGGAGTTGGTCATCAGGAGATAATGGTCCCAGCCCCACCGATCGCTCTTCAGGCGAAGGATGAGAAGATCGTCCATTACCCTGCCCTTCTCTTCCAAAATGAGGGAGCGTTGGCCCTCCCCAGGTTCGAGCCTGGTCACATCGTTGGTGGTTACCCCTTGGAGGAGGGCCTTAGCCCTCTCCCCGCTGATCTCCAAAAGCCCCATATCCCCCAGGTCGAAGAGGACGGCCGAATTCCTGCTCGCTTCTCTCTCCTTGGCCCTATCTCCATAGTGTAGGGGCATCTTCCAACCGTGGTGTTCGGCCATCTCGGCACCCAACCTTCGGTGTTCTCCCAGCAAAGGGGTCTCTTGGATAGTTGTTTTGGTGGGGATATAGTAATGGGGGTATCCGCTCTCCCGGGCCACCTTATCGCCCGCTTCAGCCACCAGTTCTGCCACCCCTCGCTTCACCTCTTCCATGATCGCTCGGTCGATCTTCCCCCGAGGGAGATCTCCCCGCAACCCTATGTAACTGAAGGGTTGTATGTTGGTAAGCACCCTATGGATGAGTCCCGCCAGTTTGCCCATCTCTTCTGGGCCAAAGCCTCGCTGAGTGACCCAGGGCGTGCCCAGACGGATGCCGCTGGCATCGGCGGCGCTGGTATCGCCCGGGATGGTGTTCTTGTTGACCACGATACCGCAGAGGTCCAAGATGCGAGCCGCTGTCTCCCCCTTGAGGGGGAAGTCGGTCTTCGTAGGGATGGCGTTGAGATCGATACAGAGGAGATGAGTGTTTGTGCCCCCGTAGGCTATCCTGAGTCCGCGCTTGTCGAGAGCATCGCTTAGAGCCACAGCGTTCTCCATGATCCTCTCCTGGAGCCTCCTGAATTTCTCCGTCTGGGCTATCTTGAAGGCCACCGCTATAGCGGCGAACTTGTTGACATGGGGCCCGCCCTGTTCACCGGGGAAAACGGCGCTGTCTATGAGTTGGGCCTTCTCCCCATCGGTGGTGAGGATCACCGCCCCTCGGGGGCCACAGATGGTCTTGTGGGTGGTAAAGGTTATCACATCGGCATAGCCTATAGGGGTGGGATAGACGCCGGCGATGATCATCCCCGCCGGGTGGGCCACGTCGGCCAAAAGTGTAGCGCCCCCGGGGACAGCATCGGCGATCTCTCTAAACTTCTCCCAATCCACAGCCCAGGAGTAGGAGGTGTACCCAGCGATGATCATTCTAGGCTTGTGCTCGATGGCCAGCCTTCTTATCTGGTCGTAGTCTAGTCTCTCGGTCACCGGGTCTGCCTCGTAGGAGACGATATGGTACCGTTTGCCGGAGCGGTTGAACTCGCTCCCATGGGTAAGGTGGCCACCGTGGGGCAGGGCCATCCCCATGACCGTCTCCCCGGGCTCGACGAACGCCTGATAGACGGAGTTGTTGGCCGCTGCTCCAGAGAGGGGTTGGATATTCACATATATCTCATCGGCGCTTATCTTATCGGTGGCGAAGCATTTGGCTATCCGCTGCTGGGCCAAGGTCTCTAGGAAATGGACATAGTCACACCCTTTGTAGAACCTTCTATCGGCGTACCGCCGGTAATAGGCCAACTCGTATCCGAAGTCTAAGAGCAGCTCCTCCTCGTCCCTGGTCATGCGTAAGGGTGGATACCCCTCGGCATAGATGTTAGTGAAGACCGACCCCAAAGCCTGTCGTACGGCTCGAGGACAGATGCTCTCTGAAGGGATGAGGATTATCTTTTGGGCTTGTCTCTCCTCCTCGAAGCCGATGATGAGATCGGTATCGGGATCCACCCCTGAGAGATCTTCCCGCACTAAGAAATCCGAATATTCTCTCTCCATTCGACGCTCCTTCAAAAATAACGCCGACCCTTTACGAGAAAGCGATCAGCGCCACCTCTATATCTAGTCTAACAAACCTTCCCACCCTCGTCAAATTAAGGTCTCTACCCTTTCCCTCAGCGAATAGAGGCTCTCCAGCACTTCTCCCCGCTCATGCTTCTTGACGAACTCCTCGCACCAAAAGGGGGTGTAACTCGTCTTGAGGAGATAAAATCGCATCCCCATCACTAGGGGAAGGGCCCCCGGCAGGGAGAGGGTATCGGCCACGACTACTATCTGTTCGGCTCCCTCGGCTTCCCTCATGAGAGCCCGGTAGTAGACGGGACGACGGAGGTCCACTTTGTGGTGCTGGTCTATTCTTAGACCTTGGGTCATCCCCTGCTCCAGATGGAAGAAATGTCTTGCCCAAGAGGGGTCCATCTCATATTGGCGGGTATCTCCTAGGATCTCTACCTCTTTTAGCCCTAAAGTCTGCAGGTTCCTTTCAACCTTGTCCCCCTTTGAATTGGTGAGGATGAGGGGAATAAATCTCTCGTGTCGAAGGAGGCCGCTTAAGATCTCCTTGGCTCCTTGGCGAAACCGAGGTTTCAGTTCGGCGGTGTGGCGGTGAAAGAGGTAGTTGGTGCAATCGATGACCGGGTCATACTCCGCATCTCTGAAGTAGTTAGCCACCCTGCGAGCATAGAGAGGGTTCATCTTCAGCATCACCTGGAGGGTGGTAGTATTGAGGATGAAGGCCCCCTCGTCGCCATAGGAAGCCAGGAGCCCTCTCACCTCCCAGCCGAACTCATGGGGCCGGGAGAGGATGAGCCTTCTGGTCTCTCTATACTCTTCTTGCAGTTGGGGACGGGGTACCCTCAGGATCTCTTGGGATAGGGTATCCAGGGAGAGCCGGGCTAGGTCATCGACCATCGCCTCTTCCCTGGTCAATGTCCCGTCGTAGTCGAGGATCACTTTCACTTGGTTTTTCATCTCTTAAAGTGGACGAGCCTCACCCCTGCCAGGTCGTGAGCCGCCACCAACTCCATCCTACTCTTCAGCCAGGTTTCGACTTCTCCCTCTTGGCTTACAAGCCATATATCGCTGTAACCTTCTATGATCTGAGGCAGCGTTCTATCTTCCGCCACGTAGAGGGCCATCTCTTTTCTCAAGAAGGGGTATAGCCTCTGGTAGAGGGCGTGGTCGGGGAGGATGAGAGCCGCCTCTCCAGACTCGACAGCGCTCACTAGGAACTCCACCACCGGCCGATACTCTTCCTGGGCATAGCGGGCTCTATGGTAGGCTCCCATCAGGCGGTAGCCTCCCAGGAGGCCCAGCAAGAGCGAGGCTACGACCAGCGCGGCGAAAGCCCGGCGGCGAAGATGGGCGATCCGCTCTTCTGAGAGGGAGAAGAAGGTGGTCGAGTATTCGGCGCAAAGCATCGAGATGATCAGGGTGCGCCAAAGCACCGTTCCCACCAGAAGCCATCTTTCGTCCGGAAGCATGATGAAATAAACCGTAGCCTCCAAGAAGTTTAGGGTATCGAGGAGGAGGATATAGATAACGCCTCGCAGATGGGGAAGGAGGAGAACTACGAAGGGGATAAGTTGAATCAGAAATTGGGGGCTGTACCCTTTGCTATACAAGGTGAGGAGGTTCACCGTCAGGCCAGCGAAGGCCACGATGCGAGTCTTCGTCTCACCTCGTGATCGGGTGAAAAGCCAGAGATATAGAAGGGCGAAGGCTAAACTGATCAGGGGCCAGGGGAGGGTGGAGGGGTGGGTGGCCACGTTGGCCAGGGGATCGAAGCGGTCCCCGGCTACCACGCCATAGGAGTAATACCCCTCTAGGAGGGCCCAAACCGTCTCCCATGAGGAGCGAGCCACCATGCTATGGAAAGAAGCGATAAGAAACTGGGGGTGGGTGAGAAGAAAAGGAGCAGCGATAGCCAACACCGTGACTCCGAAAGTCAAGAGTAGGCCCACTTTTCTCCGCCTGGAGTTCAAGGCTTTCCACCCCACGGCTAGCATTATGGCTGGTGTGATCTTGATCATGAAGCCGAGCCCCAAGGCTATCCCCGCGGAGGCGGCTCGTTGTCTGATGGCCAGGTAGAGGCCCAGGAGGAGGAAGAAGAGAGGCATGGGATCGAACCAGCCTGACCAGATATAGAGGGGCGCGAAAAGCAACGCGTAGATCAAAGCACAGCGGAAGGCTCTTTCCCTCTCGTACAGTTCCAAGGCTAGAAGGTATATGACCACCAGGTTGCCGATCTCAAAGAAGAGAAGAGCCAGGCCTAAGAAGATATCATACCATAGTCGAGGGTCGACCCAGGGGGGTACCAGCAGGCTCAAGCGGTAGACACCGATCACCAACCAGGGGAAGAGGGGAGGCCATTCTAGCCAATAGTGGATGAAGGGGTAAAGCCCCTTATCTGACCATCGGGCGAAGGGGAGGTAACTGGTGTTGTAGTCGGAGTAATCGGCGATGTACCCTCCAGGCCGTAGGAGGAGAAGGGTCATAAGATGAAAGGCGGCGAAGAGGATGAGGAGGAGAACGAAATCTTGATGCTGGGAGTCTTTCTTCATCTTCTATATGAGGGCTCGGGCTACACGGAAAAGGGTAGGGAGATGAAGGAGCATGTTGGTGTAACTGGCGTTGGCCATGGGGCAGTAGCACTCCCCTGCGGCTATGCTCCGGCGCAACCGGGCCGCCTCCTCCCCAAACCAGAGGGGGGCGAAATCGTAGCCGCTCTCCCGCAGATTTCCTACCGGTTGGGCTCGGGTGCAGCAGGTCCAGAGATCGCCGTTGGGGGCTATATGCCCCGAGGCCCAGCCGGCGTAGCAAGGGATCACCTGCCTCCTCTCTCTTAGGATCCGCTTCGTCAACTCATAGTAATAACCCCGGAAGGCCTGAGTGGTCTTGGCCAGCCCCGAGGGTCTAAAGTTTCGGGCTTCGGCTATGAGGTAGTCGGCGGCTACGGCGTACTCCTCGGGTGAGGGGGTGATGTTGCTCCCTACGGTGCCTAGTTCTTCTCTCTCCTCGGCTACCTCGCTGATGTAGATGTCCGCTCCCAGGGTTTTGAGTTCTTTGTAGATGCCGGCCAGACGTTCTACATTGAAACGGGAAACGACGGTGTGGATACCCAGGGTGAGGTGGGGGTGATTGATGCTGCGCAGTTCTTCATAGGTCCTGAGGGCCCGCTCATAGTTCCCCTCTACGCCTCGGATAGTATCATGGCGAGGGCCGATATCGTCGAGGGAGAGGTTGATCCCCACTTGAGCCCCCGGCGCTACCTTGAGTATCTCCTCTACCTTTTTGGGGATGACCCTCCAAGCCAGCCCGTTGGTGGGGATGGTGATGATCGCTGGGTGACATTCTTCATAGGCTGCGGCTACCAGTTCTATTATATCCCGCCGTAGGAAAGGCTCCCCACCGCTGAAGGTGAGATAGTAGGGCGTCTTGCCTATTTTGGCGAAGACCTTCCGCCACTCCTCCGGGCTCATCTCCTCCCCTCGCTTTTGCCAGATGTTGCAGGTAAGGCAACGGGAGTTGCACCGGTAGGTGACGCTCACCACCAGGCTGAGGGGGAGGAGTCGGGGCCTGCCGAACCTTCGGAAAGCGATATAGAGGGGGAGACGAGGCAAGAGATCAAACAATTTCCACCTCGCGTCGGAACCAGTCCACGAAACGGGGTAAGCCTTCCTCCAAAGAGCTCTTCGGCTCATAGCCCAGGAGGCGACGGGCTTTGGAGATATCGGCATGGGTGATAAAGAGTTCGCTGGAAGGCAGGGGACGGGAGACGATGGTGGCCTTCCTTCCTATTAACTCCTCTATGATGGTCACAAACTCCCGCAAGGGGACCGGCTTTGAGTAGCCCAGATTGATAACCTCGTATTCGAGATCGGCATCCAAGGCGGCCAGAACTCCCTGGACGATGTCGTCTATATAGGTCCAGTCCCGCTGGGGCCGTCCCTCGTCGAAGAGGGTTATCTCTTTCCCCTCTGATATGCGCTGGGTGAAGAGGTAGGGAGCCATGTCTGGCCGCCCTCGGGGGCCGTAGACGCTGAAAAGGCGAAGAGAGGTGCATCTTAGGCCATAGGCGTGATGATAGGCATGAATCAACACCTCCGAGGCTTTCTTGGAAGCCGGATAGGGGGCTAAGGGTCGATCTGTGGGGTCTATCTCCGAAAAGGGAGTTTTCTTGTTGGCCCCGTAAACGGAGGAACTGGAGGCGAAGACGAAGTTCCGAACCCCATATCGTCGCGTCAACTCCAAAAGATAGAGGGTTCCCCGCTCGTTGACCGAGGGGTAGTCGAGAGGGTTTTCCACGGAGTGGCGGACACCGACCAAGGCGGCCATGTGGACTATCTTCTCTATCCCCTCTGGGGCGAAGATAGACTCCATTCTCTCCAGGTCGCGGATATCCTGCTCGTAGAGGCGGTAGGAAGGGTTCGCCAGGAAAGGGGCCACGTTCTTCCGCTTGCGGGCGGGGCTGTAATAATCGCTAAAGTTGTCGAAGCAGACCACTTCATCGCCCCGGGCTAAGAGGGCTTCCGTGACGTGGCTGCCGATGAAGCCAGCCCCTCCTGTGACTAAGATCTTCATACTCAGACCTTCCTTCCTAACAGGTACCGATGATGGGCCCAGAGGAGTTTCATACGCCAAGGCACACGAAGCCTCTCTAGCCATGTGTGCCGGCGTACCTCTTCCATCAGGTTTGGTTTGCGACCGAGGTAATAGTCCATGGTGCTCCACCGCCAACCTTCGCCGGTGAACCTCTGCTCCAGCCGTTTGGAGTTGATGCCCAAGCGCTTTATGACCTCCGCGGCGGGCATCACTGTGTCTGGCCAGGGGGGGATGTCTAGAACCCCCTCCTCGATGATCTCGAGTGCTGCCTCTCTCAGGGCGCTCTTCACCCTCTCTATCTCTACCCACCTCTCGTCTACCTGGGTGAAGAACCCCTTGTCGATCAGGTACTTGCGCAACCAGTATCCGATCTGCCACCGGTTAGGCATGGCCACGAAGACCAGGCTTCTCGAGACGCGGGCCAGTTCCCCAAGTAGGGCAGGGACGTCATCCAAGTACCAGAGAGCAGCCCAATTCCAGGCCAGTTCGAAAGAGCCATCTGGGAAGGGGAGAGAGGCCAGATTTGGGAGATGCACCAATTTGCAGGGCAGTCCTAATTCTCGCCAGACTCCCTCTACCCCTTTTAATCGCTGGGCGTCCGTATCGATCAGGGTCACCTGACAGCCCCGTTGGGCTAAGGGCACGCTGTTTATTCCCGTAACCCCGGCCATGCCGTAGATGGGGGCTTCGAGTACGCGTTCGATCGGGTATCGCTTCATGAGGCGCTCGAGGTAGTCGTTCAGGACTAGCCGCTCATATACCACACCTAGCCCTTCGTTGTACTCTTCCAACTTGTCCTCACCTCAAAAGGAGGCCCTCATCTACTTAGGGGAGATGGGTATGTAAGACGAAGGTGAAGGCCCCTTTCTTCATAACCTTATTATATCATTGCCCCTTTAGACATTCAACGGAGGTACCGCCACCGACGTTTCCGGGTGGTGGTGGTGGAGCACCTGGTGGTCGTGGAGGAGGTGGTGACGGTGACAACGACGACGGTGTAGGCTCGCCAGTCGGCGGTGGTATCGTGGTCGTCGGTGGCGCTGCGGGCGGCAGCTGGCTGGTCGTCGGGGTGGTGGTTGTCGGCGCCTAGCCAGTGGTCCGCAGCTGGGTGAGCTGGCTATTGACAATGGTGGCGAATCATGGTAGAATGGCACAGGTGTTCGTTCGCTTTTTGCGAACAATTCAAGTGAGGAAGATACATGCTGGACAAACTGATTACCTCAAAGGTCAGGCGGAGGCTGTTGACGGAGTTTCTGATGAATCCGTCTGGCGCGTTTTATTGCCGTCAGCTCTCACGCCTCACAAGGCAGTCTGTGCCTGCAGTGCACAAGGAACTGCGTGCCTTGGAATCTGCGGGCTTACTTAGGGCAAAGAGAAGGGCCAACAGACGGTACTATCAAGTCAACAATAAGTTCCCCGGTTATCGAGACTTGCAGAGACTAATACTCAATACTGAGGCTGTGGGAGACCCATTTCGCGCACGGCTCAAAAGACTGGGCAACATTCAGCAAGCCTTCATCTACGGTTCTTTCGCAGCCGGTAACCCCACTTCCCGTTCCGATCTGGATTTGATGATCGTGGGTGATCCCGATCCCGAGGAGTTGGCACTTTTGGCCCAAGACCTGGAGCTTTCCCTCGGGAGAGATCTCAACTACATGGTTGTTGAGCCCAAGGAGTTAGAGGCAAGACGGGGGCCTAAAGCTGCTTTCCTGGCGGATGTACAAAGTGGGCCCATAGTGAACCTATTGGAGGCATGAGTTGGGACCGTATCAGGACCTGATAGATAGAGGGCAGATAGAGTCAATAGAACCCGATCCAGCAATCGTGAAACGGAAATTGACCGGTGCTCGGAACAAGCTGGGGGTTGCCCAGAAGCTTGCCAAGTCTGATAGTGAGAGTGAACGTCGGGAAGGACATGTAATAGCCTACCAGGCAGCGCTAGTGGCTTTGGAAGCTTGGATGAGACATAAGGGGTATAAGAGGACCAAGAGTGCTGGACATGTGGCCGTTCTCAACTTTGCCCGAAGGTCACTCGGGTCCGAACATCACAAAACGATAGGGAAACTTCACCGCATGAAGACGGATCGACACAACATCGAATACGTCGACGCCAGCGTGACGGTGTCCCGCAAAAAGGCGAAGCAAGGGATAGACCTAGCAAGGTCCATCATCGATCTAGTTCACAATCAGATCACTGGCCAGGAACGGATGGATTTGGAGTAGTGCGCAACTTGGGCATTC
>JAUVHF010000026.1 GCA_030593425.1 Anaerolineales bacterium | reverse complement strand
AAGATGGCGTCTCCTCTCCGGTAGGTTCTCCTCTAGAGCGGCTATAGCCGACTTCGTGGAGATGACCCCCGTGGCCCTTATCAGGGCTCCCAAAAGGACCATGTTGGCCATCCGCTCGTTTCCCAACTCCTCGGCGATATCGTTGGCCGGCACCCGGATGGTGGTGATATCCTTCCGAGTGGAATCGGTGCTCACTATGGAACTATTAACGAAGAGGAAACCCCCAGGCTTCAACCGGGGCTCAAGCATCTCCAGGGAGGGGGGGTTCATGGCGATAACGATGGTAGGGCTATCGGTGATGGGCGAGCCTATCGGTTCATCGGAGAGGGTCACGGTACAGCGGGCGGTGCCCCCTCGCATCTCGGGGCCATAGGAGGGAAGCCAAGTCACATTCCGCCCCTCTTTGAGGCCCGCGTAGGTGAGCACCTGACCAGCGAAAAGGGCTCCTTGGCCACCGAAGCCGGAGATGATGATCTGCTCATGCATGATTCGCTCCCCTCATCTAAGGCTTTTCACCTCATCTATCACCTTGTAGTCCCCCAAAGGGTAGTAGGCGGCCATGCTTTCCTCCACCCACTCTAGGGCCTCCAACGGGCTGAGCCCCCAATTGGTGGGGCAGGAGGAGAGGATCTCCACCAAGGAAAACCCCAACTCTGCCCTCTGCGCCTGGAAAGCCAACTTTATAGCCTTCTTGGCGCTAGCGATGGTGGCCGGTTTCGTGACCATCCGCCTCACCACATAGGCCGCCCCGCTGGTAGTGGCGATGAGTTCCGCCACCCGAAGAGGGTAGCCGGCTAGTTTCACATCCCGGCCGAAGGGGGTAGAGGTGGTGACTTGGCCAGGCAAGGTAGTGGGAGCCATCTGGCCTCCCGTCATGCCGTAGATGGCGTTATTGATGAAGATGGCGGTGATATTCTCCCCTCTGCTGGCGGCGTGGACGATCTCGGCGGTGCCTATGGCGGCCAGGTCTCCATCCCCTTGATAAGTAAAGACCACCTTATCGGGCTGGACCCGCTTCAGACCGGTAGCCATAGCCGGGGCCCGGCCGTGAGCCGCCTCCGCGAAGTCCAGATTGAAGTAGTTATAGGCCAAGACCGCGCACCCCACAGGGGCGATGCCGATGGTGATCTCTCGAATTTCCAACTCGTCGATCACCTCGGCGATGAGGCGGTGGACGATGCCGTGAGTGCAACCGGGGCAGTAGTGGGTAAGGTCATCGGTTAAAGCCTCAGGATTGGCAAAGACTGCCTTTCTCTCCATTATCTCTCCTTCAAGGGCTCGCTATCTTCTCTATCTCGGTCAGGACCTCCGCCGGCGAGGGGACCACGCCTCCCATCTTCCCATAAAAATGGATGGGTAACCGGTCGCGAGTGGCGAGGCGCACGTCTTCCAGCATCTGGCCGGCGCTGAGTTCGAAGACCAAGAGATGCTCCACGCTCTTGGCCACCTCATCCAGCCGCGCGTAAGGGAAGGGGAACATGGTGATGGGGCGGAAGAGGCCGGCCGGGATCCCTTCCTCCCTGGCTTCCTTGACGGCCGTTTGGGCGATACGGCCCGCTGTGCCATAGGCCACGACGACGATCTCAGCCCCCTCCAGCATATGCTCTGCGTACCTAACCTCGTTAGCCTTTATCTCGTCCAAGGTCTTCTGCAGTCGCAGGTTTACCTCCTCCAGATTGGGGCCCCCTAGATAGAGGGAGGTGATGATATTTCTCTCTCTCCCCTTTGCCCCTGTCAAGGCCCAAGGCTGATCCGGGCGCTGGGGAGGCTCTATCTCTGGCAACTCCACGGGCTCCATGATCTGGCCTATCATCCCGTCGGCGATGATGGTCACCACAGAGCGGTACTTATCGGCCAAATCGAAAGCCAGGATGGTCAAGTCGATAGCCTCCTGCAAGGTGGCGGGAGCCAAGACGATGACATGGTAATCGCCATGGCCACCACCTTTGGTCATCTGGAAGTAGTCTCCCTGGGAGGGTTGGATGTTCCCTAGGCCCGGGCCTCCGCGCATAACGTTGATCACCACGGCGGGAACTTCAGAGCAGACGATATAGGAGATCCCTTCCTGCATCAGGCTGAAACCCTGGCTGGAGGTAGAGGTCATCACCCTACTCCCCGCGCAGGCCGCCCCGTAAACCATATTGATGGCCGCCAGTTCGCTTTCCGCCTGGAGAAAGGTTCGCCCTAACTCCACCATCTGGCGGGACATATACTCCAAAATTTCCGTCTGGGGGGTTATGGGGTAGCCGAAGTAAGCCTCGCAACCGGCCCGGATAGCCGCCTCGGCGATCGCTTCGTTCCCCTTCATCAGGATCTTGGCCATGAACTAGGCTCCTTCTCTATAGACGATGATGGCCACGTCGGGGCACATCCTGGCGCAAAGGGTGCAGCCGGTGCACTTCCCCTGGGGGTCTACTAGGGTCGAGGGGCGATACCCTTTGGCGTTGAAGTGGTTGGCTATATGCACCAGGTCGAAGGGACAGACTGTGGTGCAGAGTTCACACCCTTTGCATCGATCCTCGTCGATGAGTATGGTTCCTCTTGCCACTTTGCAACCTCCACATCTTTGTGATTACCTCTCCCAAGGAGCGAGGAGGTAACGGTTCAAAGGCAGGATGGGTGCGCCGTACCGCTCTGCCACCTCCTGAACTAGGTCGGCCCTAACGCAGAGAAAGGCTATGGGCAAGCCCAGCCGACCAGAGGCCTCTTGGACTACAAGATGGCCTTCATCTATCACCTCTAAGGTGGTCTCTCCCATGAGATGGGGGTTGCTCACCAGGGCGGTGAGCTGGAGACGGGAGGAATCGGCGATCTCTCGTCCCGCCTTTTCGATCCCCTCTACGGTGGTGGTGAAGGGGCGGTAGGGGTTGATCACCAGGTTCATGGCGTAACCTACCTTCTTAAGGTGGGAACTGAACTGTCCCATGCTCCTGGCGCCCGGGCCCGATCCCCCCATATCCACCACTACTCGACCGTTCTGCCCCCCTAGCGCTCCCCAGATCTGGGGGGTGATGGCTGGGAGATCGATATCCCCCAAATCATGAGGGGTTATCACCTTCAACCCCTTTTCCCTTAACCTCTCCTCCACCTCACGAACCCGAAGGTAGGTGGTCACCACATCGAGGTCTACCAGGGTGACCGACTGACCCTCCTCAGCCAACTGGAGGGCGTAATTGATGGCCGTCTCCGTCTTTCCACTGCCGAAGGGGCCGGCGAAGACGACCACTGGTCTTTCCATCATCTCTCGCTTTGCAAAAATACCGCTTACTGACCTCGCTTGCTCTTCTCTTTTCGGAGGCAACAGTGCTTATATTTCTTCCCGCTACCACAGGGACAAGGGTCGTTCCGCCCCACCTTAGCCTTGGCCGTGGCCACCGGTCTCCGCCCCCCGGCTTCACGCACCTCCCGCATGGGGCGGGGAGCAGGCTGGCGGACCACCTCAGCGTGGTAGATGAGGCGGGCTACATCCTGCCGGATGTTAGCCATGAGGGCCTGGAACATCCCATAGGCTTCGGTCTTGAACTCCACCAGGGGGTCCCTTTGACCGAAAGCCCGAAGCCCCACGCCTTGCCGCAACTCGTCCAAGGCGGTAAGGTGTCTTATCCATAGATTGTCCACCACCCGCAACAGCACTAACCGTTCCACTCGGGAGATCAGTTCGCGCCCTTGACGTCGCTCCTTCTCATCGTAGTATCTCTTTGCCAATCCTAGAAGGTCGTCCTCTATCTCCTGAGAGGAGAGCCCCTCCCAACGGTGAGGGGTAAAATTGGGGGGGAAGGGCAAGATAGCCCGCGCTGCACTAAATAGCCCCTCAAGGTCCCACTCTTCGGGATGGCCCCCGGCATAGACCCCCACTAGGTCGCCCAACTCCTCGCTCACCATATCCATGATGATGGGGCGCAGACTCTCCTCGCTTAAGATCTTCCGCCTCTGATCGTAGATGAGCTGCCTTTGCTTATTTATCACGTCGTCGTATTCGAGGAGATGCTTGCGGATATCGAAGTTATAGCCCTCGACCTTAATTTGGGCGTTCTCGATGGACTTGGAGACCAAATTGTGCTCGATGGGGATATCCTCCTCCACCCCCAACCTGTCCATGAGGCCAGCCACGGTAGAGCCCCCGAATCGGCGCATCAGGTCATCTTCCAAGGATACATAGAAACGGGAGGAGCCCGGGTCACCTTGGCGGCCCGAACGGCCCCGCAATTGGTTATCTATGCGGCGCGCCTCGTGCCGCTCTGTGCCCAAGAGATGCAGCCCACCCCAAGCCAGCACCCTCTCCTTGTTCTCTTCGCAGATCGCCCTGGCCTCCGTCAGAGCCTCCTCCCATTGCTCTTCCGTTATCTCGGTGAGTTCCACACCCCGCTTGCGGAGCATATCCCGGGCCAACTCCTCGGGGTTTCCTCCCAAGAGGATGTCCACGCCCCGACCTGCCATATTGGTAGCGATGGTGACCGCTCCTGAACGGCCGGCTTGGGCGATGATATGGGCCTCTTTCTCATGGTGCTTGGCGTTGAGCACCTGGTGGGGTATCCCTCTCCGCTTCAGCATCTCGGAGAGCGCTTCCGATTTCTCGATGAATATAGTCCCCACCAAGACCGGCTGTCCTTTCTTATGCAGTTCCTCGATCTCCTTCGCCACGGCGCGGAACTTAGCCCTCTCGGTCTTGTAGACCAAATCTGGCTGGTCGAGGCGGATCATCGGCTTGTGGGTAGGGATGACCATCACATCGAGGCCATAGATCTTGTCCAACTCCTCAGCCTCGGTGGCAGCGGTACCGGTCATGCCCGCCAACTTCTCGTACATGCGGAAATAGTTCTGGAAGGTTATGGTGGCCAGTGTCAGGGACTCCCGCTGTATCGGCACCCCTTCATTGGCCTCGATGGCTTGATGGAGCCCCTCAGAGTATCGCCGCCCATACATCAGCCGACCGGTGAACTCATCGACGATGATCACCTGCCCATCCTTGACGATGTAGTCCCGGTCGCGCTTGAAGAGGGTGTGGGCCCGCAGGGCTTGATCCAGGTAGGGGGTCAACTCGTAATGCTCCGGGGAGTAGAGGTTGTCGATGCCCAGCCAACTCTCTATCTTGGAGATCCCATCTTCGGTAAGGGTGACGATCCTGGTCTTTTCATCGACGGTGTGATCTTCTTCAGGGCGAAGCCTGGGGACCAACCTGGCGAACCGAACATAATTCTCGCCCGCCTCCTCGGCGGGGCCGGATATGATGAGAGGGGTACGGGCCTCATCGATGAGGATGTAGTCCACCTCATCTACGATAGCGTAATGGTGCCCTCGTTGGACGCATTGGGAGAGGTCCCAGACCATGTTGTCCCGCAGGTAGTCGAAGCCGAACTCGTTATTGGTGCCGTAGGTTATGTCCGCGGCATACGCTTCCCGACGGGAGACGGGGCGGAGGTTGAGGAAGCGTTCATCGGTAGCCGGATAGTCGGGATCGAAGAGGAAAGATGAGCGTTCGGGATCGGCGGCCAAAGATTGGATACAACCCACCGACAGCCCCAACACATGGTAGATGGGCCCCATCCACTGGGTATCCCGCTTGGCCAAATAGTCGTTGACGGTGACTAGATGGGCTCCCTTTCCCTCCAGGGCGTTGAGATAGAGGGCTAAAGTAGCGGCGAGGGTCTTCCCCTCGCCGGTCTTCATCTCCGCCACCTTTCCCTGGTGAAGGACTACACCTCCCATCAGTTGCACGTCGAAATGGCGCAAACCTATGGTTCGCTTGGAGGCCTCACGCACGGCGGCGAAAGCCTCGGGGAGGAGTTCGTCCATCGTCTCGCCGGCGTAGAGACGACCTTTGAACTCGGTGGTCTTATCCCGGAGTTCCTCGTCAGTGAGCCTCTCGAATTTCGACTCTAAGGCGTTGATCTCGTCGACGATAGGCTCAAGTCTCTTCAGTTCTCGCTCGTTGGGGTCGCCAACGACTTTGGTCAAGATACCCTTAAACATAGCACCGATTATCTATTATACCACAAACACCAACCCTCACGCTAAGAGAGGGTTGTTACCAAAGGGATGAAAAGAGGGAAGCGCTCTTTGCTCTTGGCAGATACAAAAATGGCGAAAGCGCAGGAGCCCCTACTCCCCGAACATCTCCCCTACGGAGATACCTAGGTGGATCCGCCTTATGACCTCTCCGAGGAGGGGACCCACAGAGAGGATGGTCATGTTATCTAGCCTCTTCTGAGGGGACACGGGGGCGGTATTAGTAATCACCAGTTCCCTCAGGTTCATCTCCTTCAGCCGGTCTATGGCCGGGTCAGAAAGTACGGCATGGGTGACGCAAGCGTAGATATCCTCCGCACCTTCCTCCCTCAAAAGATTCACCGCATCCTCTAGAGTCGCCGCCGTATCTATCTCGTCGTCGAAGATGATGGCGTTCTTCCCCCTCACGTCGCCTATGAGGTTGAAGACCCCCGTCTTGGAGCCGTCGGGCAGGCTGATACGCCGTTTCTCCACGATAGCCAAGGGCTGTTCCAACTTCTCGGCGAAGTTGCGAACCTTCTTGGAAGCGCCGATGTCTGGAGCCACCACTACAGAGTTGGGCACCGCCTTCTCCACGAAATAATCGCTCAACATGTGGAAGGCGGTGATATCGTCCACCGGTATGGTGAAGAACCCTTGGATCTGGCCGGCGTGGAGGTCGATGGTTAAGAAGCGATCGGCTCCAGCCACGGTGATCATATCGGCTATCAGCCGCGCGGTGATGGGCACCCGCGGTTGGTCCTTCTTATCGGTGCGGCCGTAGGCGTAGTAGGGTACCACCGCTGTGATCCGCCCCGCTGAATCCCGCCTCAGACAATCGATAAAGATCAAGAGTTCCATAATATTATCGTTCACTGGCGCACAGGTGGGCTGGATGAGGAAAACGTCTTGGGAGCGAACGCTGTCACGGAGTCGCACGAAGATGTTCTCGTTGGGGAATTGAAAAACGTCCGCCTCCCGTAGAGGGCCCCCCAAGTAGTCGGCTATCTCTCGAGCCAACTCGGGGTTGGCGGTACCAGAGAAGATGGCTAACTCTCCGTACATCTGCTCTGCCTCAGTCGTCAGGTGGATCATCTCTATCTCCTTCGAACTCGTGGCGCAGGATGCCCATCAAAATCTCGTTTTGGTATCTCGTGTGGCGGAAGACGGATTCCCGAACGATACCCTCCTGTCGGAAGCCGCATTTCTCATAACAGCGGATGGCCTGCTTGTTGAAGTCGAAAACGCTTAAGTAGAGGCGATGGAGATTGAGTTCCTCGAAGGCGAAACGGAGGAGCGCCTTGATAGCATCGGAGCCGTAGCCTTGCCCCCAATACCCCTTCTCGCCGATCATGATCCCTAGGGCAGCCTTGCCATCTTTGTAGTCTATCTCGTGTAGGCCGATGTTGCCGATATGTACCCCTTTCTCCGTCTCGATGGCGAAGATGCGACTCTTCTCGTCATTCAGTTGTCTCTCGAACCATTTTTCCTCCTCGGCGAAGGAGAGAGGGAAGGGGGTTCGACCTAGGTACCGTTGCACCTGGGGATCATTAAGCCACTTGAGAAAGGTGGGGATATCGCCTCTCTCGATGGCCCGGAGCCTAACCCTCTTTCCCGAGATCACCCCAAGACTCCAATAGTTTTTCCGCCGCGGCGTAGGGGTCGAGTTCCCGATCGGCGATCCGGAGCATCATCCTCTCCCATTCCCCCTCCTCTAGACGAGAGAGCAACCGTCCCCAGAGCGCCTCTTCTATGATTCGCTTCACCTCCTCCTCGCTCCGCTCTCGGTTCCTCAACTCTAATTGGCCGCTCTTCTTGAGATACCCCCGGTGTCCTTTAAGAGCATCGACTACAGCCTCCACCCCCTCGCCACGGATGGCTACCATCTTGAGGATGGGGGGCCTCCACCGCTCACCTTCAGCCTGGTTCATATCTAATAGATAGTTTAGAGTGGCCACGGCTCCTTCCGCCCCTTCCCGGTCGGCCTTGTTCACCACGAAGAGGTCAGCGATCTCAAAGAGCCCGGCCTTGATAGCCTGGATCTCATCTCCTAGACCAGGGGCCACTACCACGACGACGGTATGGGCCGCTCGTGCGATCTCCACCTCCGACTGGCCTGCCCCTACGGTCTCTATGAAGATCAGATCCTGGCCTAAAGCGTCGAGAACCTTCACCACATCGCCTGTGGCTCGGGCCAAGCCGCCCAGACTACCCCGGGTGGCCATGCTGCGGATGAATACCCCCTCGTCGGTGCTCAACTCCTGCATCCGGATGCGGTCCCCCAGAAGAGCGCCGCCGCTGAAGGGGCTCGTGGGGTCCACGGCTACGATCCCCACCTTCTCCCCCTGAGCCCTGATCTTTTTCGTCAACTCGCTGACTAGAGTGCTCTTGCCTGTCCCCGGGGAGCCGGTCACCCCTACGATATGGGCATGCCCGGTATGGGAGTAGAGGGCGGCCATCAGCCTTGGGGCTTGAGAAGTATCGTTCTCTATTAGGCTCATCAGGCGAGCCGCGGCCCTTCGATCTCCAGCCAGAAGCCGCTCCACTATCTCCAAGGTTAGGCCCTCTTGAGTGTCTGGTTGATGAACTCCGCTATTTCCTGGGTGGAGGTACCGGGCCCGAAGACGCCGGCGATACCCATCTCTCTAAGGACTGGGATATCCTCATCGGGGATGATGCCACCGGCCAAGACGGGGATGTCGCCCAAACCCTTCTCCTGGAGAAGTTTCAATATGCGGGGGAAGAGGGTCATATGGGCTCCCGAAAGGATGCTCAAGCCCACCAGATCCACATCCTCTTGCAACGCCGTTTCGGCGATCATCTCTGGTGTCTGCCTCAACCCGGTATAGATCACCTCCAAACCCGCGTCACGGAGGGCTCGAGCCACCACCTTAGCCCCTCGGTCGTGGCCATCCAAGCCCGGCTTGGCGATGAGGATCCGCACTTTCCGTTCCGCCATCTCTCCTCCAATAGAACGATTATACAACAAATCGCTGCCGGTGAGAAGATGTCACCTCTGGCAGCGGGGACAAAAGTAGGTACCTCGGCCAGCGAGAACTATCCGTTCGATAGTGGCCCCGCAGCGAGGGCAGGGGCCGCCAGTCCGCTGGAAAACCTGGAGCCTCTCCTGATGTCTTCCCTTCTCCTCATTCGGTCTCCGGTAAGCCTCCAGAGTTGTGCCTCCGTCCTTGAGCCCCTCCTTCAGAACCAGCCGAATGGCCCCACATAACCGCCCTACCTCCTCAGGGCTTAGGGTATCGGCTCGACGCTGGGGGTGGAGCCCGGCTACGAAGAGCGCTTCATCAGCATAGATGTTCCCCAGGCCGGCGAGAAACCGCTGATTCAAGAGGAGAGGCTTAAGCGCGCCGCGGCGGTTAGCCAGGAGGTGGGCCAACCTTTGGGGGGTGAACTCGGCCTCCAGAGGTTCAGGGCCCAGCCGTCCCACCACCTCCTGTGCGTCCTTTACTAGATACAAGCGTCCGAACTTCCGCATATTCACAAAGAGAAGGTTGTGCCCATCTTCCAAGTGAAAGACGGCGCGGGTATGCTTATCCCTCTCCACTTGATTGAGCAGAAGTCGGCCCGTCATAGCCAAGTGGACGATGAGGTTCCAACCTCCTGAGAGGGCGAAGATGAGATATTTCCCTCGGCGACCCAAATGCAAGATCGTCCGCCCAGTGATGAGATCTTCGAACTCTGGGGCCGAGGGCCGGGCGATACTCCCCGGCCAGTAGATCTCCACCCCCACGATGGTAGCCCCCAAGACCAGGGGCTCCAAGTCGCGCCGGATGGTCTCTACCTCTGGCAGTTCAGGCAAACTTCCCTCCTAAAGAAGCATATCCCATGAAGAGCAGCCTGTCAAAAACGACCTTTAACCTGGTGACATTGCCAGTTCCAGCCCACTGGCGAGTCATCTTCATAAACCTTAAAAGTTGAGGGATCCAGAGGGGTTCCTATTCACCTCTGAGGGGTTTAGTGCTATAATGGTTCTAACTCCTCGGTACGGAGTTTCAGTTTGCCAGAGTTCGTACACCTCCATGTTCATAGCGAATATTCGCTCCTCGATGGCCTAGCCCGGGTCGATGGTCTGGTTTCTCGGGCTAAGGCAATGGGGATGAGGGCCTTAGCCCTCACCGACCATGGTGCCATGTACGCTATCCTCCCCTTCTACGAGGCGGCACAGGCCCAAGGCGTAAAGCCCATCTTGGGCTGCGAGATCTACGTCGCTTTGGGCTCCCTGAAGGGACGAAGGGCCAAGGCAGAGGCCAAACCCTATCATCTCATCCTTTTGGCGGAGAACGAAAAGGGGTACAAGAACCTTACCACCTTAGTCACCAAAGCCCATCTGGAAGGGTTTTATTACAAACCTCGCGTGGACAAAGAACTCTTGGCCCGATACGCCGAAGGGTTGATCGCCCTCTCGGCCTGTGGCTCAGGAGAGATACCGCGGCTCATCTCCCGGGGGAACATGGAGATGGCCCGCGAGGCTGCTCTATACTACAAAGAGGCCTTCGGAGAGGAGAATTTCTATCTCGAACTCCAAGACCACGACCTGCCGGAAATGGAGGCCATCAACAAGGGGCTGGTAGCCTTGGGGAAGGAACTGTCGATCCCTCTAGTGGCCACCAATGATGTCCACTACGTGAACCCCGAGGACGCCAAGGCCCATGAACTTCTCCTTTGCATCCAGACCAACACCACAATCAACGACCCCAACCGGATGAGGATGGAAGGGAGCGGCTTCCACCTGAGGAGCCCAGAGGAGATGGCTGCTCTCTTCGCCGAGGTCCCTGAGGCCTTAGCAAACACTATCGAGATCGCCCAGCGGTGTGAGGTGACCTTCGAATTCGGCAGGCTTCGTTTGCCAGCCTACCAAGTTCCCGAGGGTTTCACCGCCGAAAGTTATCTGACTCATCTAACAGAAAAAGGGATCAGGAAACGGTACTCGGAGATCACTCCCCAGATCCAAGAACGGCTAAGGCACGAACTCTCCCTCATTCAAAAGATGGGCTTCGCCACCTATTTCCTCATCGTTTCAGATATTGTCCGGTTCGCCAAAGAACAGGGCATCCTGGTGGGGCCAGGGCGAGGCTCAGCAGCGGGCAGCATCGTCTCCTACGCTTTGGGGATCACCGATCTGGATCCCTTGAGGCACGACCTCATCTTTGAACGGTTTCTGAACCCTGGTCGCCTCTCTATGCCGGATATCGACATGGACTTTCCTGAGGACCGTCGAGGGGAGGTGATCGACTACGTAGTGCACAAGTATGGCACGGATCATGTGGCTCAAATCATCACTTTCGGGACCATGGCCGCCCGGGCGGCCATCCGAGATACAGGGCGAGCCCTCGATCTCCCACCTGGCGATGTGGACCGGGTGGCCAAACTGATCCCCTTCGGAGCGACCATCGGTGAGGCTCTGAAGATCTCACCAGAACTGCGAGAACTATGCGAGACCCGATCTTATATCAAGGAACTCATCGAAGCCGCCCAGAGCCTGGAGGGTGTTGCCCGCCACGCTTCCACCCATGCGGCAGGGGTGGTGATCACCGACGAGCCTCTCACCGAGTATGTCCCCCTTCAGAAGGCTATCAGGGGCGAAGGGGTGATCACCCAATACGCCATGAACGACCTCTTACAGATCGGTCTCTTGAAGATAGACTTTCTGGGCCTCTCTACCCTGACCGTTATCAGACGGGCCACGGAACTGGTAAAGGAGACGCGAGGCATCGAACTCACCCCGGAGGGTTTGAACCTCGACGATCCAGCCATCTATGAACTCCTCTCGGTCGGGGATGTGGCCGGCATCTTCCAAGTGGAGAGCGCGGGGATGCGCAGGGTCCTAAAGGAACTCCGCCCCACCTGCTTCGGCGATGTGATGGCTACCATTGCCCTCTATCGTCCGGGGCCTATGAAATATATCGGCGACTTCATCAGAAGAAAGCAGGGCCTGACACCTATCACCTACCTCTCGCCGGATCTGGAGCCCATCCTAAAGGAGACCTACGGGATAATCGTTTACCAAGATCAGGTGATCCAGATCGCCATGCAGCTGGCGGGCTTCACCCCCAGCGAAGCGGACCTTTTGCGGGAGGCAATAGGGAAAAAGAAAGCCCAGAAATTGAAACGACAGGGTCGGAAGTTCATCGAGGGAGCCGTATCTCGAGGCCTCGGGGAGGATAAGGCTAACGAGATCTTTGATATGTTGGAGTATTTCGGCCGTTATGGGTTCAATAAGGCCCATGCTGCGGCCTACGCGGTGATCACCTGTCAGACCGCCTACCTGAAAGCCAAATACCCGGTGGAATATATGACCGCTCTTCTCTCTGTGGAGAAGGGGGATACCGATAAGGTGGCCGCTGGTGTGGCGGAATGCCGTCGCTTGGAGATCGAGGTTCTCCCCCCTAATGTCAACTACAGTTTCTGGGATTTCACCCTAGAGGGGGGAGCGATCCGTTTCGGCCTGGGGGCTATCAAGAACGTGGGGCAGGGGCCGGTGAGTGCCATCCTCGAGGCTCGTCAGGCGCAGATCTTCAAAAACGCCGACGATTTTGTCCGCCGGGTGGACCTCCGGCAGGTGAACCGCCGGGCCTTAGAGTGCCTTATCCGATGTGGAACCCTCGACGATTTGGGAGAGCGGGGACCGCTCCTGGGGAGCATCGGTCAGATGATGGCCTTAAGCGCTAGGGCCCACCGCGCTCGGGAGGTGGGCCAAATGAGCCTCTTCGGGGATAGTAGTCAGAACTTCCTCGTCCTCCATGACCTTTCGGAGATCCCCCATAAACAGAAACTAGCCTGGGAGAGGGAACTGTTGGGGGTTTATATCTCTGAACACCCCCTCCAGAGGATCGCTCAAGATTTGGAAGGGTCTGACATCACATTATGCGGGGAGATCGAGGAGTCGATGGAGGGGCAAAGGGTGACCACGCTGGGGATGGTCTCCCAAGTGCGTCGCATCGTCACTAAGAAAGGTGACCCCATGGCCTTCGCCCGTCTGGAAGATTTAAGAGGTGAAATCGAGGTCATCGTCTTCCCCGGTGTCTACGAGGAGACGAGACATCTCTGGGTGCCCGACATGATCCTGGTGGTGGAGGGGAGGGTAGAGGCGAACGATGAGGAGGAAGCGAAACTGATATGCCACTCGGCCACTGAATATGAGAGAGGGTATGAGAAAGAGGAGCCCTCTCCCCAAGAGAAGCCTACCATCTACCACCTCCATATCACTTTTCCTCGTGGCGACGATCAAGGGGCGGATATGAGAAGGCTAGGGGAGGTACACCACCTTTTAACCCGTCATCGAGGCTCGGACCGCTTCACCCTATACCTGCCCCGGGAAGAAGGGGTTGTGCAGTTAGATTTTCCCAACGCCACCACCGGGTATTCGCTAGAACTAGAGAGAACCCTCATCGCTATTTTGGGGGAGGGAAGCATCCGGGTAGAAACCACTAATGCAAAGAGTCCGCGCACTCCAGGCGGGAGTTTGCAAGAGGGTTGATGGTATGAGAAAGATAGCCGTTCTCACCAGCGGAGGCGATGCTCCGGGCATGAACCCTTGCATCAGGGCTGTGGTCCGGACCGCCTTAGGCCACGAGTTAGAGGTGGTAGGCATCCATCGAGGGTATGCAGGGCTCATCGACGCGGACATGGAACCCCTAAACGCCCGCTCCGTGGGGGGCATCATCCAGAAAGGAGGCACCTACTTGGAGACCGCTCGTTGCCCCGAGTTTAAGACCGAGGAGGGCCGTCGAACGGCCTTGCGGAACCTCAATCGTCACGGCATCGGGGCTTTAGTGGTTATCGGTGGCGATGGGTCCCAGACCGGCGCTCTCAAACTTCACCAGATGGGGTTCCCAGTGATGGGCGTCCCCGCCACCATCGACAACGACCTGGCCTTCACTGACATGGCGATCGGGGTAGATACGGCTCTAAATACGCTCTTGGATGCTATTGATAGGATTAAGGATACCGCCTCTTCTCATCAGAGAGCCTTCTTGGTGGAGGTGATGGGGAGGGATTCAGGCTATCTGGCCCTCATGGGAGGGATCGCCGGAGGGGCGGAGGCGATCGTCATACCTGAAGTGGAGAGCAGTTGCGAGGAACTGGCGGAGAGGGTCAAGGACGCCTATGTGCGGGGAAAGGCCCACTTCATCGCCGTGGTGGCCGAGGGGGCCAAGCCCGATACTCAGACCTTGGCCCAGCATCTAGGTGGGAGGGAACTGGGTTTCGAGGTTCGGGTCACTATCTTGGGTCACGTCCAACGCGGAGGCTCACCCACCGCCTTCGACCGTCTGCTAGCCACCCGGTTAGGAGCGGCAGCGGTCCAACAACTGATGAAGGGGCAAAAGGGCAAGATGGTGGGCCTCATCGGGAACAAGGTGGTGGCCACCGACCTGGAGAAGGTGCTGGCCACCCGGAAGAGCGTGGATCTGGAGTTCTATAGACTAG
>JAUVHF010000001.1 GCA_030593425.1 Anaerolineales bacterium | reverse complement strand
CTTGAGACCGGCCGCCACCAACTCGCCCAGCATCTCCAGGGGCGGCCCAATACCGGGGGTGGCCCAGGGTATGACAAAGTGCCCGTCCCCTTCAATGTCTACTAATCTTTCCGCACCCAAGGCTTCGCCATAGAGCACCACAGTTTTCATGACCTTCTGCATGGTTGGCCCTTGCTTGCCTCGCAGAATGCCCCGTTCTTCTGGGGTAAGTTTGATTCTCAGATTCTCAAGATCGGTCAACAGCTTTCCTTTTCTCCGTTCCCTCCATCATTCATCGCTAAGCAAAATGGGGTCAATCATAATTGCCGAGTTCATTAACCAGTTCCATGAACCAGTCGATCTTTTCCGGTGGGGCGATAGCCGGCACTTCGCAACCGGACGCAAGGATATATCCGCTGTCCTTTGGGGCTTTAGCAATACAATCTTTTATGGCCTGCTTCATCTCATCCCTGCTGTCGGCAATGAAGAGGTTGGTATCGACGTTACCAATGAGGACCGCCTTGCCCCTGGTTACCTCCACTGCCTTTGCCAGATCCGTAGGCGCATCAATACTGATATTGGTCACCCCGGTGTTGACCATATCTTCAAGGATGGGGTCCGCATATCCACAAATGTGAAGCCCCAGGCCCACCTTCTTCTCCTTGAAGTGGTCTACGATCTGCTTATGATAAGGGAAGACGAATGTCCGGTACATCTTGGGAGAGATAAGGCTGCAGGACGCAGGGGCTTCAGAATACCCGAGCCCCACACCTAATGGAACAATGGCTTCCGCAAACCTTATGGACGCCCGTGTGCAGAATCGCATCAGTTCATGGACATAATCCGGGTCTTTCATTGCATCCCTGATGAGTTCAGTGGCCCCCCTGAGGCCTAGAGCGATTGTCCAGGGCCCGGCGATCACCCCTGATACAATGGAATCGGTGATCATCTTTTTCGTTTCGGCCAAAGCCTCCAAATAACCCGGAAGGCGCCCGTCCTTTGTGGGATCCGGAACTTTGAGGCTGCTCAGTTTCCCCTTATCTTCAAGGGCTAGTCTTGTGGAGATGCACAGGCTGTCTTCGGGAAATCTGAGTTCATTGCCCATGGCCTCAACGTCGGTGAGCAGATCCCACATCATGAGTAGGATATCCGGTTTGTAACGCTCATAAGCGGCCACCTGTGCCTTCACAAAGATCTTGGGATCCAATAAGAACTCCCTGATGGACGCGCCTACAAGTTGGGCGTTGCATTGGCCCATGAAGAGGTAGGCAGGGATCCTGTCCATCCTGACTTCCTGATCTGTAAAGGTCTTTTTGAAGGCAGCGGAAATACGCTGTCTTCCAGCAAATGCTTCCATACTATAATTCTCCTTCTTCCCTCCAGATCCTCATCTGCTCCTGATAGGACGGGGGAAATGTCGCTTCAAAATCGAAGAAGCTGGTGATGGGATATCGTATACCGGCTTTATGGGTCTTGACTAATCCGTCCAAAACCGTATCTACCTTTGAAGAGGGAATCATGAAAGTCATCTCGTAGTCCTGGGTCATGCCGAAAATCCTGTCTCCGTTGCCGGGAACAAGATAGCGACATTCATCCTTTTTTATCGCCGTTATTATGGATGCGCATCCCAGTCTTCCCATGGCTGAAGAGTGAACAGCCCCCCCTTCATTGTAGAGCGCCCCCTGAATGAGCCTCATGATTTGGGCCGGATTACCATAAATCATGAACAGATCAGGTTCAAAAGCAGTACGGTGCAGGGGTGCTACCATGATGTGAGTGTAAAGCCCGTATTCAAAACGATCAACAAGCTCTTCTCCCCTTTTTCCTATCTCCTTTGAAGCGGTAAACATACCTGCGGCTAAATTCCCCTCATCAAAGAAGTCGGTGTTCTTGAAAAAACCGAAGGGGGCTGCCCCCAGAGAGCATTGCATGTCCTCTTTACCCATAGCTACCGCCCAACCTAATTTTCTTGCCATACCAATTCCCTGGCAGATGGCTACCTTCTTTTCCATCTGTTGAAAGGGTCGACGGGTCTTTTCAGGCATCTCCTCTTCCGATTTCAACATCTTTATGGCCAGCGGGAAGGTGAACGGCCGGATATAGGTATTCAACGCCTGTTCCAACTCTTTTAAGTCTGCCATGACAAGCTCCTTTGGAAATAGTAGGTGCCTAACTGATTCAGGGTATTCAATGCCTGTTCCGGTTATTTCAAATTTGCCATGATAACCTCCTTTAGTAACTGACTCACTGATTAAGGAAGTGAGGGTGGATCTGGAAACGTCCAATTCCGCCATTCCTCGATCAGCAGGTTACTTGCTTACCCTGGTATTCCTTGATTTTTTCAATAAATAGCGGAATAAACTCCCGGCAGTCATCAACAATGCCATAATCCACCTGTTCAAACACCGGTGATTTGGGATCGTTATTTATGGCTACCATAACTTGAGCCCTGACTATGCCTACCATATGCTGTAATTCACCTGAAAGCCCTACCCCGATATAGAGTTCCGGACTCACCATTTTTCCGCTCTGCCCGATCATCGTCTCCAGCCCGGCCCAGCCTTCATCAACGGCCGGCCGCGTGGAGCCGAGGGCAGCGTTAAGCGCTTCCGCCAGAGCGGCTATTATGCGCCACCCCGCAAGATCACTAGCACCGGCACCGCCGGCAACGACGATGGGGGTCGATTCCAAAGGCACACCCTCCGGCTCTTCACGGATGATTTCCAGTGTTTGGATCCGACGGGGGATTTCACCCGGGACATCAAGCAGGACAATCTCTCCAGTCCTCTTCTCATCCAGTTCGGGTATAGGGAAAACCCCTCTTGCAATGGTGGCCATCTGTGGACGCCTTTTCGGACAGATAATCGAAAGTAACCCACCATAGGCAGGGACTCTCTGCTCTAAGATTTTGTTCTCGTCGAGGAGCAGATCAATGGAGTGAGCCGTCAATCCGGTTTCCAATCTGGCTGCTACCAGCGGCGCCAATTCTCTTCCCATGGAGGTCGAACCGATAAGGATGATTTCCGGCTGTCGCTCTTTAGCCAGTTTGACGATGATTTCGGTATAGATTTCCGGTTGATAAAAGCTCAGGTGGGGAGCGTTACCCAGATAGACTCTGTCGGCGCCGGCGGCAAACAATTGCTGGGTTTGTCCCTCTATCTTGTCTCCCAGAAGGATAACCTCCACGGAAGTTTCCAATTCATCAGCCAGTTTGCGCGCATGGCCGATTAACTGGAGTGATACAGAAAGAATCCGACAGTCAATCTGCTCAGCGATGACCCATACGGAGCCGCGTCTACTTTCCATTGTGACTACCGACCACTACGTCGAAGAAATGTATGCGGAATATCGATGCTTCTAAAGAGCGCAAGACCTGGCTGAAGCGCATCATGTTGTTTTCGGCTTTTCCCTATATTACGCCTGCATCAGCCAGCTTTTGGATCAATCGTTCGGCTTTCTCTTCCCTTGTGCCGGCGATTATCTCAACTTTCCGCTTACTTTCTCTGTTTGTCATCTTCGAAACAATTGTTGGTGACCCTTTTAGGCCCATCGATTCTTCCGCCACACCTAACTCATCAATTCCCCACTGGATAATCTCCCTATCTCTGGCCTTGACAATTCCTGAAAAGCTGAGTGTTCTCGGCGTATTCAGCCCTCTGGTCACCGTAAAGAGTGCCGGGAGTTTTACCTGCACCAGACGGTATCCATCTTCCAGACTGGCTTTTACCTTCCACCATTCTCCGTCACATTCGACGATCTCTTTCACCCTTGTTACTACAGGCATCTCTAGGAACGTTGCGATTTCCGGCCCAACCCACTCCGTACCACTATCGCTGCTGGCCATTCCGCAAAAGACCAGATCATAGGACCCGATTTTCTCTATCCCTTTGGCCAGGGTATATGCCGTGGCATAGGCATCGGCACCGCCAAAAGCCTGATCGCAAAGCAGGATTCCCTCGTCAGCGCCCAAAGCCAAACATTCCCTGACGATGTTGCCTGCCGGAGGAGGGCCCATGCTGAGTACCGTAATACGCGCACCAAGCTGCTCTTTAAGTTGGAGTGCCGCTTCCATTGCATTTTTGTCCAGTGGATTTATCACCAGCGGAACGTCGCACCGAGCGAGGGTTCTGGTGACGGGATCTATTCTTATCTTGCTGGCCTCTTTGGGGTCAGGAACCGCTTTGACACATACGACAATCCTGAGCATTGTACAAATCCTATGCTAAATCAAGGAATTGGACCGTACTTCCGGTTCGCCATCATCGGTAGACCTGGCACCATGTCACCCTCGCGGGATGATGGGCTGGATGAAGGGATAGCCGTCGGCGTGAAGGATAACGTCATGACGCATCTTGACCTCTACGTCGCGGTCCACGATAAGCGTTTTGTGCGCTACCTCCCTACTGCTGGATCCCTCACTTCCTGAACGGCTTAAGCACCCAACGGGCGATAATGACCTTCATAATATCGGAGGTGCCTGCCGATGGCCCTAGAACAATGGAATCGCGGTAATAGCGGGAAACCGGATATTCTTCCAGGCAGCCATAGCCACCATGGATATCAACGGCCGTTTTTGCCCCCTTCTGTGCTGCTTCCGTGGTGAAATATTTGGCCACGGCGAATTCGTTGCTTGAACGCATGCCTCTATCTTGCATGGCCGCCGCTCGATATCCCAGCAGACGGCCTGCTTCCAGATCGATTCTCATTTCCGCCAGTTTGTTTTGAATCGTCTGTAGATTGCTGATCGGTTTTCCATAAAGAATTCGTTCATTTGCGAATTTCAGGGATGCTTCCAGACAGGCGGCCTGTAGCCCTAAGGCACAGCCGACCATTCCGCCTCTGCCGACTTCACCAATGGCAGCCATGGCAACACGCATGCCCTTTCCTTCCTCTCCCAGCAGGTTTTCCCTGGGAACCCGGCAATGTTCAAAAACCAACTCGCCAGTATTACAACCGCGCATGCCCACTTTATGCTCTTCATGTGAAGGCCTGAACCCCTCCATCCCCTTTTCTACGATGAAAGCCGTGAAAACTTCGGGATCCTCCTCGTCCTTGGCCAGGACGGTAACTGTGTCGGCGATGTGGGAATTGGTGATGAAGCATTTACGGCCGTTAATAATATAATCGTCACCATCCCTCTTATAAGACGTACGACCGCTCTTAGGATCAGAACCTCCGGTCGCTTCGGTTACAGCCACCGTGGCCAGTCGTTCGCCTTTTGCCAATCCGGGCAAATATCTCCTTTTCTGCTCCTCGTTACCGAATCTTATGATAGGCTCGATACCCAGGCCAAAAATCTGGAGCATCATGGCCGTCGCCACCGAAACCCTGCTGATTTCCTCGAGGGCGATAAGACGGGCAACATAACCTAATCCAAGACCGCCATATTCTTCCGGAATGGTCAAGGCCATCATCTCGGCCTCACCCAGGGCCTTGACAACCTCGTCGTTGACCTTCCCTGCTTCTTCCATTTCTGGAACCTTGGGAGCGACCTGGGTTTCTGCGAATTCGCGAGCCGCTTTCCTGAACATTTCTTGCTCTTCGGTAAAAGTAAAATCGATCATTTTCTGCCTCCTCTTAGTTGTATTAATCTATTCTTCTTGAACTGTTTGCCACCTCTAATATGTCATGTCGTTTCACCCTTCCGTGTTACGAATTATAGTTGCTGTTCAGTCTCGCACGGCCCCCACTTGACGCAGGTCGCACCCCACACATAGCCGATGCCCGCCGCAACGATGATCATCAGATCTCCGTATTCGGGACGCACATGTTGAACAATTCTATGACCTCAGCTCTTCAAGATAGTTGATTAGAGTGTTGATCGATCTGTCCAGGCTGGCAGTCGATTTATCCAGACCATAAATAACAGAAGCACCCAACATGCCGGCAAATAACATTTCTGTTATGGCACTGGTATCCACATTCTTACTCAATTCACCCTCTTCTCTTCCCTCATCCAAAAGCCTCTTAAGCATGGCTTTGAGGCCCATAAACCCTTTACTAACCTCTTTGGATAAATGGGGGCGCTGGTCATCCAGTTCAACGGAAAAGGTAATAAAGATACAGCCCCCGGGGAAATTCTCGGTATCGTTGAGATACCTGTCTCTGTAGTTTTCCAGGACCCTTTTGATTTTTCCAACCGGGCTTTCAATCTCATCCAGACCTGAAAGAGTCTTTTCACGCCAAATTCTTTGCGCCTCATCCAGGACCTGGAAGAACAGATCCTCTTTGCTTGCGAAATGATTATAGAAGCCGCCTTTTGAGGTGTTCGCAGCCTCCAAGATATCGTTAATAGAGGTGCTGCAAAATCCTTTCAAAGAGAATAGTTTCAAGGACTCGTGGATGATTCTTTCTTTTAGATTCATTATGACTGCCCTTCACGAGGCTAAGAGACAGACCGGTTGGTCTTAGACTATCTTAGCACTGTTTGGACAAATTGTCAACTCTACCACAGTTGTTGCATTTTTGATGAGACTAACCGCCGCTTTCTTGGTATTGCGGCAGCCATATCGCGAAGCCAGGCTGCGTACCAACAGAGCAATCGCGCCGCTCCGACCTTCATGGACAGCACGAGGGTGATGACGTCATCCTTGCGCACACACAGGTCGTGGAAGAGGTTGGCGGTCTGGTGGACGCGGCCCAGGAGTTGCTCGCAGGTGATGTCTATCGCGTTGTCGTAGGCGTCGCCGCTCATCATGAAGTGGATGGCGACCTTCTGGGGGTTGATGGCAGCACCTTGACAGAGCATCTCGTAGGTGTTGCGGGCTTTGATGTGTTCGGTGATCGGAACCCTTTCGATCTCTTCGATGTCGGCCACGTTGCGTATCAGGAATTCGCTCATTATGTTCCCTCCTTTCATATCACGCATTTGAGGGGCTTGAGCTGGGCCACTCCCCTCTTTTCGATACCGCCTGCGGCCACCCACCCGGCGCTCGCTCACCTCCCGGCTGACAACTGAATAACCCCCCTGTCTCCCTGCGAGTCACAGCGGCCGTGCACGACCGGGGACACGAAGGCATAGCCGTGATGGGCAGAGGTACGTTGCATTCCACCCAGAACCGTTACCACCACGACATCCTTTGACTGTCGTGATCGCGGCGAAAGCACAAGGCAACGATAGGACCCCGAGACGCGCACCTTCGGGGCCAGGAGATCCGGCAGCTCATCGGCTCACTGGTTCATCAGAAACGAGCGGGGCTTTTTCCCTTGTATGGAGTGTGGAGCAATTATACCACGTTTCCTTCGACAAGAGAGGGACGGTTGCGAGAACCTAACAAGCGGAAAGGCTGTGCACGTGAGCTAAGGTTTCCAGTGTTTGCAAGGTGTCACCGCTATTCAGGGGAGCGTGACAAGCAGGCTATTGCGGCAATTCGGTGTGACTTTTGGCGTGCACCCCGCCGTTTCTCGGAATTTGACTTCTCCTTCGGCTCGTGCTAGCGTGGAGGCCAGGAAAATATCTCGGTCTTGGTCCACGGGACCTAGAGCCAGATTGTCAAACTGCGGACTTCATCCTCAAGTAGATCGATCTTACAAGTCCTGCGGACTTTGAAAGAACGAAACCTACGATGGCCACACACCTGCTGGATATGGGCAAATTGAGGGCAAAGACACAACATATAGTATGGAACGGACTCGGATACTGCTAAGGACTAAAAATCCGCTGGGAGTTGTTCCCAGCGGATTTCTTGCAAGGTTGCACGAGATGCTTCTTCCGTCTACTTATCTCGTTGTGAACTGCTTGGAAGCACAGGCAGCTCTTCAGGCAACGCGTCAATCTCTGCCCCTTTACCCAATGGATGCTATGCGCTATAATGAAGACGGCGGCACCCACGTCACTCCCCAAGTGCGAGCGGATGCCGCCAGGGCTGGGTAATCAGATCACCCAGCCTCACCTCTATTGTGCCGCCTCCTTAGTTAGGCAGCGGCTGAGCTCCAGTCCGTTAGGCAGGCCGCCGTTATCGAACAACAGGTTTGCAACAGCAGGAGCAGAAACATCAAAACTATCAGAGATGCTCTAAACCACATAGGCGCACCCGTCAGAGGCGGGTGGGAGATAGCTTTAATTTGGGCCGCCCTTGCCTTATTGGTACACAACGAAGTGAATATGCAAACAACCATTTTACTTATTGCTATCGCGGTAGGGTATGGGCTTGCTTTTGTTATCAATGATTATCATGATGCCCCATTTGATGCTGAGGATGAATTTAAAGCACAACGCAACTTTTTTGTACAAAACGAAATCCCCAAAGGTAAAGCGTTGCTTATTCTGATAGGTATCAGTAGCTTCCTATTCCTTGCTTTTGCCCAATTCGGTATCAAAGGACTTGTCATCCTGGCCATATGCTTTTTTGTCATGTGGGCATACTCGGCAGAACCCCTGCGTTTCAAAAGTCGGCCGGGGTTTGACTTGCTGTTTCATGCTTCGTTTATACAAACCTTCCCGTACTTAATTTGCCTATTTTTGGTTGGCACTGCCTGGACTCGGCTTGATTATGCAATGCTTTCCCTGGCCCTTTTTGGATCATTGACGGCTCAACTAGAACAGCAAGTGCGGGATTTTGGAGTTGATTCGAAAACCGATACCAATTTTACAACAAGATTTGGACTTGAAACCACAGTCATATTTCTAAAAGTTGCTAGCTTGGCACTAGTTCTTATACTTTTGGTCTACGTCATAAATAGAACGGTACCTCTATCGTTACTTCCCTTAGCTTTCATTGCCTTTCCGTCTATGGCCCACAGATTTATTCGAGGGCGGGAAGCACCCCGATCTGAAAAGCTTGCCGCGGTTTCCTTAAAGGCCGGGGTGCTTTACATAGGTATTGTTTATGTTTACGTTTTGCTGACTGGATAGCAATTGCCGAATGTTATAGCAACACTGCCCAGTGTGGGACGCCTATAAGTCCCACTTATAATTCCCCACCCCCATACGAATTCGAGCGGTTAAACTAAGGGGTGGACTCGATGCTCGGCAGGGTAAGAGAAGAAGTGGCCCAGGGGCAGACGGAATACGCCTTGCTCCTGACAGCGATAGGCCTGGCTTCATTACTCATGCTCCTCTATTTCGGCGGCTGGCTTAGTGAAACCTACCAGTGGATCATCAACCACCTGCCAGTCTGAAATCGAGGGCTATCTGCGGGTTTCAAAGCACCCCCTCTGGTGGTGGGGATTATTCTTCAAGGGCGAAGGAGGCGGAAATGGAACTCGACCAACTGATTAAAGTGGCGCGCGGCGAAGAGAAGGCCGACCTGCTTCTCAGGAACGCCCAACTAGTGAACGTCCTCTCCGGGGAGATCCATGAGGCTGATGTGGCCCTCTCCGGTAGCTCGGTCGTGGGCCTGGGGGCTTACGAGGCCCGGGAGGTAATAGACTTGGAGGGCGATTACCTCTCTCCCGGCCTCATCGACGGCCACGTACATATCGAGAGCGCCATGATCCGCGTCTCCGAGTTCGCCAGGGCGGTGGTTCCCCATGGGACTACCACAGTGGTGATTGACCCCCATGAGATCGCCAACGTTATGGGCCTCGACGGCATAAGATATATGCTGGAATCGAGCAAGTATAACCCCTTAAGCGTTTATTTGATGGTGCCCTCCTGTGTTCCCTCTACTGAGATGGAGACGGCGGGGTCTCACCTCACAGCCTATGACATATGGCCCCTGTTGAGCGATGAGTGGGTTCTGGGGGTGGCGGAGATGATGAACTATCCCGGCGTGTTAGAGAGGGAGCCGGATGTCTTGGAGAAGATAAGGATCGCTCGGCATAGTCGTATAGACGGACACGCACCGCGCCTCACCGGTCGGGATCTGAACGCCTATGTGGCTACTGGTATCTCCTCCGAGCACGAATGTACCACCCTGGAGGAGGCGCAGGAGAAGTTACGCCTGGGGATGTATATCATGATCCGGGAGGGGAGTGTGGCCAGGAATTTAGAGGCCCTTCTCCCCTTAGTGACGCCTGAAAACTCTAGACAATTCATGTTTGTGAGCGACGACCTCCTCCCCGGGGACCTTTTGGACCATGGGCATATCGATCATATAATCCGGAAGGCGGGCGCTTTGGGACTTGACCCCCTCCTCGCCATCCAGTTAGCCACCATAAATACCGCCCGGTACTTCGGTTTGAACGATCGGGGAGCCGTCTCCCCTGGCTACAGGGCTGATCTGGTGGTCTTCGACAACTTCCAAGATCTCAACATCAAGAAGGTCTTCCGGGGCGGTCAACTAGTAGCCCAGGATGGACAACTCATGCCCGGGGTCTTTACGCCTCGGGAGGTGCCCTTGCGGAGTTCCATCAATGTGGCCTGGATACACCCAGAGGCTTTCCGAATAAGGGCGGAGGGCAAGCGGGCTAAGGTAATCGGGCTGACGCCCCAGCAAGTGGTGACCCAGAGATTGGTGGAGGGGGTGAAGGTGGAGGATGGCTTGGCGGTGGTCGATGTGGGGCGAGACATCCTCAAGTTAGCGGTCGTCGAAAGGCATCAAGCCTCAGGGAACATAGGGTTGGGCTTTGTCAAGGGGTTCGGCCTCAAGCGAGGGGCCCTGGCCTCCTCCGTGGCTCACGACTCCCATAACATCATAGTGGTAGGGACCAACGATGCCGATATGCTCAAGGCGGCAGTGGAGATCGTGAAGATGCGCGGGGGGCTAGTCGTAGCCGCTGACGGTGAGGTGCTAGCCACCCTCTCCTTGCCTATCGCCGGGCTTATGTCTGACAAGTCGATCGAGGAGACGAGGGCCGAACTGGATGAATTAGAGACCGCGGCCCAGGGTCTGGGCTGTCAGGTGGATAACCCCTTCATGGCCATGTCGTTCTTGGCCCTCCCTGTCATCCCAGAACTCAAACTGACGGACAAGGGGCTGGTGGACGTGACCCAGTTCAAGATCGTGCCCCTCTTCGAAGGGTAGAGGATAATGGGCCGGCTTAAATCTCTCTGTGGTAACCGCCTTTTTTGGCTCTTCGCCCTGGTCACCGCCTACCGGCTCTATATGGTTTTCCAACCACCCTTAAGAAGCACCGACCTTTTGCGCCATATGGGGTTTGGGAAGGAGTTTTGGAACTACGGGTTGGCCATATACGAATACGCCCCGCGGGATTTCGGAGACGCCCCTTACGCTAACTTGTGGCCCCGGGAGGAGTACGATTACCCGGCGGTGGCCATCCTCTTTTTCGCCCTCCTCTCCAAGCTCTGGCCCTCTCTGTTCTTCGGGAAATTGGTTCTCACGCTCTTGGAGATGGCGAATAGTTTCTTAGTCTGGAAGATCACCAAGGATAGACTCCTTCCTTTGATCTATTATGCCAATCCAGTCAGCCTCTGGTGGGTTTCTCGGGAGGGGCAGTTCGAGCCTTTGGCTCTATTCTTCGGCTTTCTGGCCCTCTACCTTCTGCCGCGCCGCCCTTCTTTGGGCTACTTCTCTTTGGCCTTGGGGGTGCAGTCCAAGGTCCTGCCCCTATTTCTTTTGCCCTATTTCCTGAGCAAGAGACTCGGCTGGCGCGAAACCTCATCTTTTGCGGCAGGTTTCATCCCCAGCCTGCTTTTCTCCTGGCGAGGCCCTTATCTCTCGCGCCTCATGGGCAAAGCCGCCTTGGCTGCCTGTAACCCTTATGCCTGGAACGTTTTCGATCTCCCCAAGTTGTGCCATAGCCCCTCCATGCTCATCCTGACCAACGCCCTAGTGACCTATGGCCTCTTGATCTTGGGGTTAGTACTCATGTTCCGTCGTCGGGGCTTCGTCGAATACATCGGCCTCTTAGCCTTCGTAGTGGCTTTGAAAAGCGTGGGTACCGCCCGTCCCTGGTACCTCTTGGCCCTGCCCCTTCTGGCGGTGCCTATCAACCAGGGTTGGGAGCGGAGGCTCTTCTTCCTCCTAGGGTGTCTGGATCGGGTGGCTATCCGTCGTCTCTTGGGTATCCCTTCGGAGTTCGCATACCTGCGACCCAAACTCAGGGACGCCATGTGGGGCTTCTAGAGGGGTTCTCCGAAGGCCTGGCATTCCTCTCCCGTGAAGACCTGACAAGCCTCGATCGGCGGCTCGATGGAGAGCCCCATCTTCCTCAGTTCTCTGTATAGGTGGCAGAGGGGCAAGCCCATGACGTTAGCGTAGCACCCCTTCACCCTGGCCACCGGTCGAAACTCTTTGTCTTGTATGGCATAACCCCCTGCTTTATCGAAAGGCTCCCCTCGTCCTATATAGCGGGCTATCTCCTCCTGGGAATAGTCCCTCATCCACACCCGGGTATCGGCCACTTCCTCCCTTTTCTCTCCTGTGGCCGCATCGAGAACTATCACGCCGCTGATAACTCGGTGCTTCTTCCCCCTCAGCGCTTTCAAGATGGCGACCGCTTCGTCTCCATCCCCGGGCTTTCCCAGGATCTTCTCCCCCGATATGACTAGGGTGTCGGCGGCCACGATGATAGCCTCCGGATGGCTCATGGACACTTCTTGAGCCTTGGCGAAGGCCAGACGTAAAGCGGTGCTCTTCGGCTTCTCCCCCTCCAAGGGGGTCTCATCTACTTGGGGATCGACCACCTGGAAAGGCAAGCCCAAGAGGGCAAAGAGTTCCCTTCGCCGGGGCGAACTGGAGGCTAGGACGATAGGTTTCACCATCGGCTTCCCAACCATCCCTTTTATTGTATCCTCTTTTGGCATTTCCTCAAAGGTGGTATACTTGATGCTGTCATATGGCCAACCCTCTCTTTAAGAGGAACGATCTCGATTTCGGCTCCTTGGAGCCCGGCGATCTGTTAGTGGCCAACCCCACCGAATTCTTGCGACTCTTTGTATAGATAGGAGGCTCCCATGCCGGTCATAGATTTTCATCTGCACCCCGTAAAATACGAGAGCTATCAGCCCGGGGCTAAGGGTTATCTGGAGTCGGTTATCGGCGAAGATATGGAGCGGTATATTGCACGGATGGCCACCCCTGAGGCGGTAGTGGATATGCTGGAGGAGAGCGGGGTGGATTATGCCGTAGTCTTGGCGGAACTGAGCCCCATCACCACGGGTATGATGAGCAATGAAGGGGTAGCGGAGTTCTGCCAAGTATCGGAACGGCTCATCCCCTTCGCCAACATCAACCCCTATCTGGTGGCCAGCCCGGCGGAGGAACTGGAACGGTGCGTGAAGGGACTTGGCTTCCGGGGCCTGAAACTCTACCCCACCTATCAGCATTTCTACCCTAACGAGAGTGCCATCTACCCTCTCTATGCCCAGGCTGAGGAACTGGGGATACCGGTGATGATCCACACCGGCTCTTCTGCCTTCCGCGGATCGCGACTGAAATACGGCGACCCCCTCTTCATAGACGACCTGGCCGTGGATTTCCCTGAGTTAGTGCTCATCCAGGCGCACAGCGGCCGAGGCTTCTGGTACGACCGGGCTCTCTTCTTAGCCCGGCTCCATGAAAAGGTCTATATGGAGATAGCCGGGCTGCCGCCCCAGAAACTCTTAACTTACTTCCCTGATTTGGAGAGGAACTCCGCAAAAGTACTCTTCGGCTCCGACTGGCCGGGGGTGAGAAGCATCAAAGCCAATATCGAGGCCCTGAGAGCCTTGCCCATCAGCGAGGAGGCGAAGAGAAAGATATTGGGGGGAAACGCGGCCCGGATTTTGGCACTTGAGTAGGCCTCTACTCCTCGATTCGGATCGTGGCCAAGATGACCCTGTCTCCCTCTAGCCGGTTTCCCTCTTCATCGAAGGCGGGGAGGCGCGTCCCCGTTTCGGCTTGGTACATCCCCACCTCTAGGAGGTAAGAGCCAAAAGGGGCATTGGGGGAGACGGGGATCTCGTATTCATCTCGTACCACCTCCCCTTCCAGCCAGCCGGTGGTGGGATATTTGCCCCCTTGTGGCGGGTTATCTTTCTGCCCCCAGAGTCGCCCTCCCTCATCCAGAAGGTGGGTGAAGACGGTATAACTGGTGCTCATCTCTCTCCGGGCTTGCCAGTAAAGTACTAGGTGCAACTCTCCTCCTGCTTTGGCCTTGCTCTCCAGGTCATATCCCAGAAGGGTCACCTGCTCTCCCAGGTTGACCGCTAAGGGATGTGTCGGGGAGGGGAGGGCGAACTCCCTAGGCCGCTCCAAGACCCGAATGCGACTCAGGGCGGTGCTGTCCCCTGAATCTCCGACTAGAGGAAGATACTCCCCTGTTTCCATATCGAAAACTCGAACTAGGAGGCGATATCTCCCTGGAGGGGTTTCGGGAGGGATGGGGTAGTCGAAACGGTCGCGGACGATCTCTCGGGCCTTCCAGCGGCTGGTAGGGTAATCCCCATCTAAGGGTTGGCGGCGGAGCTCTCCGAACCGATTTCCTTCCTCATCGGCGAGGAAGACCGAGAGGGCGTAATCTCTCTCTGGTTGGCCTTGCGCTTGCCACCAAAGGGAGACGTGTATCCGCTGCCCTGGGCCCGCCTGGCGACGGCTGATCCCCCACCCCAAGAAAGTTAATTTCTGGTCCAAGTTCCTCCGACGAGGTTGGGGTATCTCCAGGGCCTCCAAAGGAACAGAGGCTGCCTTGGCTACGACGATGGGTTCGGAGGAGAGAGCGTCCCGGTAGGGTTCTTCTGCCATCTTAACCCTCTTTCCCGTAGCCCGGTCATAGAGGCCCACCTGCAGACGATACTCTCGGGGCGGCGTGTCGGGGGGGATGGAAAGGGTGAACCACTCTGCTACCAGGTCGCCCTCTTGCCAACTGGAAGGGGGATAGCCTAAGGAGTCGGCTTGGGCCCAAAGATAGCCTCGCAGATCCACCAGATGGAGGAAGAAAGAGTAATCTACATCCCCCTTTTCCCTGCCGAGGGCGCGCCAGTAGAGGACGAGTTGTAAGGGCTTCCCGGCCCGAGGCGGGGAGGCGAGATCATACCCCAGGATCTCGATCTTGTTATCGAGATTGGCCGAGAGGGGATAGTGGGGTTGGATCTTTTGAAAGCCAGCCAAATCTCCTGAGTCCAAGCGGTAGGCCTGAAAGGCTGGCTCGCCCTGGGGGTCGAGGACGCTATCCGCTACTGGCAGACCAGAGAAATAGTCACCTTTCCATTCCTCTCGCAAGGGGCCCGTGGCAGGGAAGATATAGGTCACCTCCTCGCTGGCAGGGAAGACGAGGGACCTCTCTCCGTTGAACCATCTGATGAAGCGGGGCTCCCCTAACATATAGTTTAGGAGTTGTTGGTCCAAGTCGGCAGCGAACTCCGCAGAGATGCAGATGGTACCCCCCTCCAACCGGCTCAAGTACCGGGCTACCTCTGTCAAATCGGCTCGATAGATCTTCCGCACCTCAGGGTTTTGGGCCCAGAGGAGAAAATAATCGCGGTAGGTGAAAATGGTTGTGGTCAAGAAGAGGGCCGCTATAGCCCCCATAGCCACCCTTTTAGCGGTCTCCCCCTTCCTTTGCGCGAGCCATCTCCAAGCGGCCACGATGGCTATCGAAGGAAGGGTATATATCGCTCCCAGGGCACCGATGGCCCTCAGGGTAGAGGGGCTGTTCCGAGTTACGGCGCTGGTTATGAGGTTTAGGGGCAGCCAGAGGAGAAGAAAAGCGTACTCTGGTTTCTTGAACCTGACTAGAGAGATAAGGAGACCTCCGTAGAAGAGGAGGGAGGTTAGAGGATCGAAGAGCGGTCGCCCCGCCAGGTTATATCGCCACTCTGGGTCGCCGCGAAGGGTGAACATCCCTAGAACATTCAAGGTGTCTTTCAGCAGAGGTCGGGGGTCGCCTTGGAAGAGGAGGCGGAGGTGGTCGCCGAGATCGCGCACCCTGGCCGTGGAGGCGAGGGGGTTTCTCTGTAAGTGATAGCCCATGGGGAGAAAGACCACCGAGGCCACGATGAAGAGGAGGACGATACCTTTAAGGTTGCTGCGGAGGAGACCTCTATGCCAGATGAAAAGGTAGAGCACGAAGGACAGAAGAGTGGCAGCCACCAGGGGAGCCGAGGTGTAGGTATATTGAGCCAGGCCCAAAATGAGGCCCGAGGCCAGGAACCAAACCCTACCCCTCCTTAGCCCCTGCCAAAAGAGGTAGAAGCAGGCGAGTTCCAGGAGGAGGAGGGTAATAGGGCGCAACCCCACGCGGCTATCGAAGATATGCCAGAAAGAGATCGCTACCCCGGCGGCGGTGAGGAGGGCCACCTCTGGGCCGAAGAGTTCCTTAGCCAAGCGGTAGAGTATGGCGATGCTCACTATCCCTGAAAGGACGGCCACTAGACGGAGGGCGAAATAGTTCTCCCCCAGAAGGGCGATGGAAAGAGCGGCTAGGTAGGGGTAGAGAGCCTCCTCTCCGCCGTTAGCATCGAAAAAAGCGGGGAACTCTCCCTTAAGGATATAGGTGGCGAAGTTGGCCTTGAATATCTCATCGTGCTGAAGGCCAGGGGGGGCGGCCTGGAAACGGTAGGTCCGGAAGAAGGTGGCCACGAGGAGGATGACGACGATGAGCCAAAGAGTTCGTCGATTCTGAACACCGCTCTTTTGCAACTGCTTTCTCCTATCGTTGGGAACGATTATAGCAAACTTCGTGGCTAGGGGATATATGGATGCGTAGGCTGTAAGTAGAGTTCTACTCTTCCACCAATATCCGTCCTAGGAGGATCCGGTCACTTTCACCCCCAGGGCCCAGGACAGGCAGCCGTTCCAAGGTGGAGAGAAGGTAGATGCCTACTTCGATCTCATACTCTCCGGCTGGCGCCTGCGGGGGGATGGGGATATGGTAAAGGTCCACCACTATCTCACCCTTCTCCCACCGGGTAGTGGGGTAGGAGCCCCTGAGGGGTAGGCTGTCATCCTGCCCCCAGAGGGGACCGCCAGTGGCCTCGTTGTAAGGGCCCAGGAGGTGGGTGAAGACAGAATAACTCTCTTTCATCTCCCCCAGAGCCTGCCAGTACAGGGTCAGGTCTAGGGTCTCCCCCCGGTGAGGGGAGTCCGTAGAGAGATCAAACCCCAGGAACCGAACCTTCCCCAGGTCGATAGAAAAGGGATGTTCCGGGTTCACGACCGGGCCACCTTTTGGGACCCGATAGACCACAAAGTAGGTCTCCCCGTTTCTGTCTCGGCTTTTGAAGACCACATCGCCTTGGGGGAGGTATCTTCGCAGGAGGGGAAGAGAGGTTTCATCCTCGTGGGTGATTATCAGGTAGGTGGTCGCTCTATCGTCGCCAGGCAACACCATCCCCTCTCTTCCATCTAGGCTCTTCGTGTTGGTACCACTCAGGAGGAAGAGGAGGGTGGGGTGATCGCTGTGCACGGGGGAAAGATAGAGCCGTTCCTGGGAGGACAACCCTTTTATGTAGTGGGCCATATCCACCAATCCTACATCGAAGGCGTAGAAAAGGTCATTGCTGCGGCCCCAAGTGAGGAAGTAGGCCCGCGCCGTCGAGACGCCAGAGAAAACCAATCCCGCCCCCAGCAGCAGGGCGACCACGCCCCACACCCACTGGCGGCCCAGCCGCGTCGCGCTTTGCCAGACGGCCCAGCCGCCCAGAGCGCAGAGGAGGGCCAGGGCTGGCGTAGCGCCGATGGCCCTGCCAAAGTGAGGCGCGTGCTCGGTGACGAGTGTGGGCAGGGTCATCACTCCCAGCCAGATCAGTGGTAGAGCCGACGTCGGACGGCGGAACCCGATCAGCGCCCGTCCCAGCCCGACCAGGAAAAGGAGGGCCAGGAAAGGGTCCAGGGCCGGGCGACCGGGCAGGTTGCTGCGCGGATTAGTATCGCCCCGCAGAAAGAACATCCTTAGCACGCGGGGGATGTTGTCCCCTAACGCCTGCCAGGGGCTTTCCGAGGCACTTTCGCCACCCACTAAAGCCACGCTGGCGGGCCTCTGCAAAAAGCTGGACGGATGGGTGACAAAGTAGAGACCGATGGGCGCGGCGACGATCAGCGCGACGAGGGCCATCAAGAGTAGGCCGCGTCCGTGGCGATGGAGGAATCGGCGCTCCACGACGGCGGCGTAGGCGACGATCAGGGTCGCCAGGATGGGCACGAAATAGCCGGCTTTGTAGGTGTAAAGGCTGCCGCCCAGGGCCAGCCCGGCCAGGGCAAAAGCAGGCCAGCGATCGGTATTCAGCCCCCGGGCCAGGGCGGCAAAGGCCAGGGTGGCGAAAAGGGGCACAAGGATTGGCTCCATACCGATCCGGCTGAAGCTGAGATGCCAGTAGAGGATAGCCAAGACCAAGGCGGTGCCCAGGCCCACGATCTGCCCCTGGAAGCCACCAGGGCTTTTTGGCTCTTCCCCTTGCTCCGGCTGGATTGCCCCACCCCGGTGCGAGCGCGGGTTTGGGAAAAGCTCGCGCCCCAGCCACCAGGCCAGGGGCACCGTCAGCACGCCGGCCAAGGCTGACGGCAGGCGGATAATCCAGGGCTTCTGGCCCAGCAGACCGATGGCCGCGGCCACAAGGTAATGGGCAATGGGTTCCTCGCCCATGTCGCTTTCAAAGAAAATCTGAGGAGGAGCGCCTTCCAGCAGCCCGCGGGCCGTGATGCCTTTGAAGCCTTCGTCAAAGTGGAGGCCAGGCGGCAGGTCGGGCAGGCGGTAGAAGCGGAGGGCGGCGGCGATCAGGGTGATGAGCAGGACGGCCCCCACTTCCCAGCGGAGAGGAAGGTTCCTTTTTCTCATGGGGCCACCACCTCGATGGTGCCCAGCAACACCCGGTCGCCTAGGGGCGTACCGCTGTCGGGGTCTCGGACGGGCAAGCGCTCAAGGGTCTCCAGGAGGTACATGCCTACTTCGAGGACATGCGGGCCGGGCCTGGCGTCGGCGGAGACGCTCAGCGCATAGTTGTCCTGGACGACTTGGCCGACGGTCCAGCGGTCGGTGGGCAGGCTGCCTCCCTGGGGTTCGCTGTCCATCTGCGCCCGGATCTGCTCGCTGGCGTCCAGTAGGTGGGTAAAGACGGTGTAGCGCTCCACCACCGGCGAGAGAGCCTGCCAGTAGAGGGTTAGGAGTAGCGTATCGCCAGGGGCCACACGTTCAGCGCTAAGAGCATAGCCCAGGAGCCGCACCTGGTCACCCAGATCGGCGTGCAGTGGGTGCTGGATAGTATCGTCGGCAGCGGCGGCCGTCATCACGTATAGCGACAGATCGGCATCCACCCATCCGCCAAAGTAGGCCTTGCTACCGTGGGTAGTCAGCCAGCGGGAGAGGTAGCCACCAGGGTCGTATTCCGCTGGGTTTCCAAAGCGGACCAGCCACAGGCGTGGGTGGCTGGTGGCGATGGTGGCCAACTCGCGGGCGGTGCGGGGATCCTCCAACGGATATTCATAGCGGGGGAAAAAGTAGGCATCCAGGCCATCAGCTCGGTAATATTCAAAGAGGGGACGCTGGAGTTGGTTGGCCAGGATGAGGCCATCGTCGGGGCGGGCGTTGGCCTGCACGTAGGCTATCATCTGACCGTAGCGGCCCTTGAGATAAGCGTCGTCGGTGTAATAGCCGCGCAGACCGTAGCCGCTCCCAACTAGCAGGAGTAGGGCACCCACGGCGCTCATCGGTCGCCATAGATGGCCCCAGGCCATCACGCCCCACGCCGCCAGGAGGTAGAAGGCAGGGGCGATGAGAAGCAGGTAACGGGCGTAGAAAAAGGGCATGATGGGGTTGACGGCCCAGGCCAGGAGGAGAGGGAGGGTGAGATAGGCGACGACCAGCCAGGGCTCTGGTTGGCGGCGGCCAAAGAGGCCCAGCAGGCCGGCGACGACGGCGATCAGAAACAGGAGGGTGATCACCCACGCGGCAGCGGAGGGGACGGCCAGGCCAGCGCTGAAGGTGGTGAACGTCTGCCGCGCGATGCGGAGGGCGGCGGACAGAACCCACTCGTCGAAGCGGGCGCTGGCCTTTCCGCTGAGAAAGCCGCTCTGGACGGCGATCCAGGGGAGATAGGCCAGGGCGATGGTGCCTTGTGCAGCCAGCCATGGGCCCAAATCGGACCATCGGCGACGGCAGAGCAGGAATGGGATGATGACTAGATTCTCGGCCAGGATGACGAAAAAGCCATAGTAGTGGGTGTAGGCGCCACCGAGGGTGGTAAGGAGGTAGGCCGCCCACGCTCCGATGGAGCGCGATCTTTGGGAAACGCGCATTGCCCAATAGACAGAGGCGGCGGTCAGGAGGGTGACCAGGCCGTACATGCGCGTTTCCTGCGAGTAGTAGGTCAGAAGCGGCGAGACAGCGACCAACAAGGCAGCCAACCCCCCAGTTGCCAGACCGAAAGCGCGGCGACCCAGGAGATAGATAACCGGCACCGTCAGGGTGCCAATGACAGCCGAGAGGAAGCGCACAGCCAGGGGCGATGATCCTACCGGGCGTAGCCAGAGGTAGAGGAGGAAAGGATAGAGGGGCGGGTGAGTGTCTGCGCCGCCAGCAACGACCTGGGGCAGGGGTTGGCTGCTGAGCCAGATGCTAAAAGCCTCATCGCCCCAGATGTCCTGGCGGTCAATGGCGTAGAGCCGCAGGCCGAGGGCCAGCAGGACGACGAGCAGGATCCCAAGACGGAACCGTCGGGCATCCGCTCCAGTCATGGGTTCAGTATGGCACAACCCTAGTCTTTTGGCAAACTGCCCCTGTCGCGCCAACCGGGGGCGCTTGCCTCGCTTTGCCAGCCTTTTAGCGGACCAGTCGGATGGGCGTCTCTGCCAGAAGGAGCCTATCTCCTATATGGTTCCCCTCTTGCTCGTAGATGGGTAGCCGCACTGAGGTCGAAGCATCGTACATACCGATCTCGATTAAGTAATCTCCGAGAGGAGCATCCTCTTTAGTGGGGATCTCGTACTCATCTTTGATATACTCTCCTTCGATCCAACTGGTGGTGGGGAGGGTCCAGTCGCCGGGAACGCCGTCTTTCTGTCCCCAGATGCGATCCTCTTCATCGATGAGGTGAGTGAAGACGGTATAAGAGGTCCCCATTTGGGCCAGGGCTTGCCAGTAGAGGGTGAGATGCAAACTTCTGCCGGGATGGCTTTCTATCGCTTCCAGGTCGTAGCCTAGAAAGAGGACGCTATCCCCAAAGCGGGCCCAAAGCGGGTGTTGGATGGCTTCAGGCGGCTCAGTGGAATGGGCTCTTCCCTCCACTTCGATAGTGGTAAGGGCCAGTTCCTGGGCTCGCCAGAAGGGCCAGCGACCGATGGCCAAAGGCTTACCGTCGTCTGGGCGATGGAGTCCCAAAAGCAGGCGGTAGTGGCCAGGCGGCAGATTAGCCGGTAGCAGCAGTCGATGGGGATCGCGAGTGAGACTATCAACCGGCCACCGACTGGTAGGGTAGGTGCCATGGAGGGGGGCTTTCTCAACCTGGGTCCAGGTTTTGCCGCTCTCGTCCTCCAGACGCAAGGAGAGTTTATAGTCTTCCATCTTAGTCAAAGCCTGCCAAAAGAGGGTCACCTCTATCTCCTCGCCGGAGAGGTAAGGGCCCTCGCCCAGGCTATAGCCTAGAAGCCGCATCCCTCCTTCGAAGTCGGCTTGCCGAGGGTGCTGGATGGGGAGCGCCTCGAGGGGTGGCTGGCGAGCAGGTAGAACGACTTTCACCTCTCCCAATATCGCTTCCACCCCCAGAGGTTCTCCTAGCGATGTCACCTCCAGGGGAGCGCTTTCGGGGTCGCTGTAAAGGGAGAGGCGAAGTTGGTAGGTGCCGGGAGGGGTTCCGGCGGGCACCAAGAGGCCTCGGCTATCGCTGAGGGTGGCCCCCAGGGGGAGTTGGGAGAAAGGGCGGAGCCCAGCGAGGGGCTCGCTATCGTGACTGGCCCATAGATGGCCAGCCTTGTCCGTCAGGCGTAAGGCTACTCGATACCTCTCTTGGAAATCGGCTATCCTTTGCCAGAGGAGCTCTGTCCTTATCACCCCCCAGGCGGCTTCCACCGGTTGGGCACCTACCCCATAGGTTTGAAGAAGCATCAGGCCTCCGAACTCCAGTGGCCGATCGCTCGTGGTGAGGGGGGCTTGGCTGGCGTAGGCAGTAAGTTTCGTGCTCTGACTATACCACTCGGCGAGGAAAGGGTGATATTCGCGACTCAGGTACTCCTCTACCTCGTTTTCCAGGATCCTCCCCAATACTTGATGGGTAGGGAACCAGAGCCGGGGGTGTTGGGAAAGCAGTCGATCTAGCCCCTGGCCCAGGAGGTCAGGGCGCTCCACCCACCCCTCCTGTGTCACGTCGGCCTCTTCCTTGGGGGTGAGGTAAAGGGAGGGCAAAGGGGCTCGGTAGTAACTGCGAAAGTAGCCCACCTGCCAAGGGTGGACAGCCAAGATCACATCTTCCGGTTGGGCTAGCGTCTCCAGCCGGGCGATAAGGGGACGGTAGTCATCTTCTGCATACCGCGGGATGGTATAGAAGTTGAAAAGGGAGAGGCCGCAAACGGCGACCAAGACTAGCCCCGCCAAATATAGAAGGGTCCTCTTTCCCTTTAGAGAGGAGAGACCTAAGGCCACTAAGATATAGAAGGCCGGCGTGGCCAAGAGGAGGAGCCTCTCTATCCCTACGGCTCTAAAGGGGAAACGGAGGTTGATGAGGAAGCCTGAGAGCAGGGGAACGAAAAGGTAGAGGAGGAGGAAAAGAGCGCCTTTTTCTCCCTCCTGCTTCAGGGAAACCTTCGAAGCGGGAAGAAGAGCCCTTCCCACCCCTAGAGCAGCAAAAAGCAAGGGTATGATACCCAACCAAGCGAGATGCTCAGGCAGGTGTCCTAGGCCAAAGGTGGCTAGATGGCTTCCCATATAGGTGGCGAAGCCCAGGGAAAGGTCGGCCTCCTTCACTAACTTGGTAGCCACGTAATCGATCAATTTGCTCCCCGCGAAGAGGATCCAAGGGGTGTAGAGGAGGAACCAGATCGCTTGAGCCGTTAGCCATTTGAGGAGCAGGGAAAGGTTGTGACGAGCCAAAATGAGGAAAAAGAGCGTCTGGGCTAAAGGTATAAAGGCCGCATAGTATTGAGTGTACGCCGCCGCGGTAGTGGTCAAGATGTAGCCTGCCCAGAGGCCTATGGAGGTTTGGCCTTCTTTCAACCCTTTCCCTATCTGCAAGGCAAAAAGGGTGGATAGGAGCCCCAGGAAGGTGACCAGGGCGTACATGCGGGCCTCTTGGGAGTAGTAGATGGGAAGGGGGGCCACAGCCCAAACCAAAGCGGCGATGAGACCTGCCGAGGGGTTAAAGAGACGGCGGGCCACGAGGAAGATCAGAGGGGCGGAAAGAACGCCCACCAAGAGGGAGAAGAAGCGGATGGCGAAAGGGCTTGACCCCAGGAGGAGTACCCAAAGGTGGAGAAGCAGATAGTAGAAGGGAGGGTGGATATCGATGGCCGTGCGAGCCACCATGGAGGGGATATCGCTAGTGGCGAAATAGACCGTCCACCCCTCATCCCACCAGAGAGGTTGAAAGTCCAGCCTGGCGATGCGGAGGGTGAAGGCCAAAAAGGTGATCAAGGTGAGCCAAGAGGCTAAAGGTACTCTTTGAAGGATCGAATATCTTCTCATAGGTATGCCGGGCTTATTATAACACACGGGGTGCGGGGGAGAAAACTTGAGTTTTCTCCCCTTTTGGTGTATGATAGTAGAGGTATGGATATACTCTTGCTTCAAGACGTGGAGGGGGTAGGGAAGGCTGGTGAGGTTCACGCCGTGGCTGGAGGGTACGCCCGCCATTTCCTCATCCCTCGAGGCCTAGGCGTGGTGGCTACCGAGGGCGCTCTCAAGGAAGCGGAGGGTTGGGGCCAGGCCGAGGCGAGGCGTGAAGAGCGGCGGAGGGCCAAGTTTGAGGGCCTGGCGGCGCGAATAGAGAAGATAACCCTTAACTTCAAAGCCAAGGTGGGCGAGAAGGAGAAACTCTACGGCTCGATCACTAGTGGGGATATGGCGGAAGCCCTGGAGAGGGAGTTGGGAGAGGGCATCGATAAGCGAAAGATCGACCTTCCAGAGCCCATCCGGGAATTGGGAACCTATCGGGTGGCCGTACGGCTCATGGGAGATCTGTTGCCTGAGATCACTGTAGTGGTGGAGGAAGCAGCGGAGGGAGGGTAGCGTGGAAGAGGAGAGAGAGAGGTATTTGCTCATCAAGCATCTCATCAGCAACATCAGGTGTGCGGTCTGCAGCCAGCGGTATGAGCCCAAAGATGTGCAGATCCTCGGCCGCCAGGAAGACCTCTGGATCATGGGGGTGACCTGCGCCCATTGCGATACGCAGGGGATGATCTTCGCCGTGATGCGCGAGGGCCAGCCTCCCGAGGTGATCACGGAGATGACGCCCGAGGAGTTGGCCAGAATCCCGGAACTCTCCCCCATCGATGCCGACGATGTTTTGGATATGCACCGGCTCTTGAGAGATTTCAAGGGCGATCTTTACGATCTTCTGGGGGAGAAAGAGACTTAAGAGCGGAGTAAGAGAAGCCACCGCTGACAGGCGGTGGCTTTTTTAGTATGCTCGCGATAGAAGGTGGCGGTTCCCGACATGAACGTTAGTCAGACCAGCCTGACGAGCCGCACGTTCTGCCTCTTCCGCATGGCGCACTGAGGTGCGCGGCAGGTCATGGATATAGAAGTGGGGGTGGAACCCCAGGAGAGAGTAAGGGATATTCGGATCTAGGGAGGCGATAAACCTGGCGATACCACCTACCTCTTGGGCATCGACATATCCCGGAACTAGGAGAGTGCTAGCCACAAGCAGTGGCGGTTCAGGGCGCTGGAGGATATATCTGGCCGCCAGGGCGAAGTTCTCTAACGTCTGTCGGTTCGTCACCCCCGTGAGGGCCAGATGCAGGTTCTGGTCATAGGTCTTAAGGTCGAACTTCACGCATCCCCCCGTCTCCAGAGATAACCTCACCGCTTGCTCTAAGGCTTTCGGTTCCAGGGAGCCGTTGGTCTCCCAGCAAACCCTCACCCCCCGTCGGGCCAGGATGCGGGAGGTAGCCAGAGCGTGAGGGATCTGCGGCGTAGGGTCGCCCCCGAAATAACAGATACAGAAGGTCCGTGAATCGGCTTTCTCCGCTAATTCTTGGGCGCTTAGGCCATTGTCTTGGGGCGACATCTGGCGATAATGCCAGTTCTGACAGAAGAGGCAGTTGAAAGAACAGGCCCCGTAGAAGACGGCTAGGTTATGGTAGCCGTACATCTTGCTCCCTTCGCAGACCCAGGCGGCCACACAGTTGGTGGGCAAGGGGTCATAATACCAGTGGAGGATCCCCTTCTTGGCCGTTCCCGCCAGGTGAACTAATTTCCCACCCGCGTTAGTGCGCAGGCCACAGAACCCCCTTCCGCTTTCTGGGATCAGACATTCGTTGACACAAAGGGGGCATCGCACCCCGTCCTCATCTCTGGGCGGCTCTGGGGGGAGGCCGAACTCCCCGCGCGTGGCGTGCTGCACCTCCCTTATGGAGGGGAGAACCTCATTTGGGAAATCGCGGATGCAATCCACACAGGCCGCCAGTGTGGAAGCGATGAGAGGGGAAGAATTCCCACAATTCGAGCAAAGCCCAGGCATGATCTATTCGGTCTCTATCTCCAGCCAGGGCGGGACGACCTCTATCCAGGAGTTGCCCTCGGCCAGGGGGATGGGGTTTCCCGCCTCATCGAAGAAAGAGAGCATATTCCCCGCGCCCGCCCAGACCCAATGGGCAGGGATGTAATAGCCGTCCCGCAAGATCACCGCTTCCCCCTCATCGTTCAAATTGATCTCGATGGAGAGTTGCATATTCTCATCCTCGATTATATGAGGCACTGCGACCTTGTGCTCAGCCCAGATCACGATAACATTGGCCGCCTCTATCTGTTCCCCGGTTGTTGCCTCGGTGTGAGGCACACCGTTTATCAAACGCAGGTGTCTTTGGTCTTGCTCATCCCATCGCCAACTAGGCCGATTGCCACTGAAATAGGGGATGGCGATCTCGTTTATCTCTTCCACCTTCGTGGCAGGCTCCAGGGGGCCGAAGGGGAGCGGAGGGACCCGCATAGGGCGCTGCCAGCCCCGTTCCTGGGCGATCTGCCAGAGGACAGAGCTGTCGGTGAAAGTATTGTAGGGCCACCCCGCCGGTGGGCCCTTGTTGAAGCCGGGGTCGCCGTGGGTCTCATCCAACCTGGGAAAGTTGGTCTCGTGATCCAGCACCCAGATTACTCCCCCACTGGCTCCGGCATGGGCGAAGATACCATCGAACATACCGGCGAGGGGGATATCGATGAGGCGAGCGCTCCTCACTGGCCCGACCTTCTCGAAATCGTGACAAAGATAGACGGCATCGAAGCGGGTTATCCCCCCCTCGGCGAGGTGCTCGATCACTATATCCGCCTTATGGAGCCCGGACTGGGGGCGGGACCTCTTGTCGTTACCTATTTTCACTATCAGGGGCCTGCGCAGGGCCTTTTCTGGTTCCTCCATCGCTTCCCCGGTCAAGGGACAGCGATCGAATTCTGGGGTCGGTGTAGGGGTTGGTGGAGTTGGGGTATTGGTGGGAGGGGGGGCGGGAGTGACCAGGGGTCGAGGGGTCTTGGTGGGGGTAGGGGTAGCGATAGGCCCCCTCGGCCCGCAGCCTCCAAGAAAGGTGACCAGAAAGCCTATTAGGAATAGCGACATCGCTCCTTGGCGACTCAACATGCTCCTGACCTCCGAATGATAATGCGGACTTAGGCGGACAAATTATAGCACATCCTGCTTGGGCAAGGGAACCGCGATCAGCCGCTATGCAACCAGTACCGAGTCTCCTCGGAAGACGAAGTGCAGGAGCCGATCGGTGAAGGCAACCCCTCTCTGTCTTGAGGCTTGCACCCCTCTGTGATATAATAGGATTAACCATCGACCCTTGGCGGCGGTGAGGAAGGGCAAGACAAAAGGTCGCTTGGATCCTCGGGACCGAGACGGCAAAGAAGATAGAAATCTAAGCCTCTCAGAGCCCTGAGAGGCTTCTAATCATAATAAGGGAGGAGATCTATGATGGCTCGCTGGTGCCGCTGGATGGTGTCGCTTCTCTTTATTTTCACCCTATTGATGGGCTGCAAGGCTGAGCCCCCTCTGGGGAGCGCGGAGAGGCCGATAGTGATGGGCTTCGTCCCTTCCGTGGAGACGGGACAACTCCTGGAGACGACCACGGCTTTGACTACACTGTTGGAGGAGGAGACAGGCTATCAGATAGAGCCCTACATTCCCACCGATTACGCCGCGGTGGTGGAAGGCTTGGGCGCAGGGAAAGTGGACGTGGCCCAACTCTCGGCGGTGGCTTACGTCCTGGCCCATGACAAATATGGGGCCCAGACCATCTTGGTTACCATCCGCAAGGGGAGGACGGACTACAGGGGCCAGATCATCGTCCGCGCGGACAGCGATATCCACTTCCTGGATGATCTGAAAGGGAAGAGTTTCTCCTTCACGGACCCCGTCTCAGCCTCGGGCCATATCTATCCCAAGGCCCTCCTAATCCAAGAAGGATACGACCCCGACACCTTTTTCGGGGAGACCGTCTTCGCGGGTGGACATGACCGGGTGATCGTGGCGGTCATGGACGGGACGGTGGACGCGGGGGCCATCTACGATGGAGCCCGCGACCTCCCGGCCATCCGAGAGATGTATCCCGACGTTATGGAGAACACAAGGGTCATCGCCGAGACAAAGCCTATCCCTCTGGATACCATTGTAGTACGGAATGACCTGCCTCCAGAGATGGTGCAAAAGATCAAAGACGCCTTTCTGGCTGTGGCCGCCACCGATGAGGGAGCCGTCATCCTGGCCGACCCCTACGGCATAGATGGGTACCTCCCTTCCCAGGACTCGGATTACGACCCCGTGCGCGAGGCGGCAAGGGCCATGGGGATAGACCTGGAGGAGTGGATAAAAGGGTAGACCTATTTGAGCCCCAGTTCCTCTAGTTTCTCACCCTTGGGCCTCCCGGGGGTCCAGCCTCGGAGTTTGTAATATTCTTGGAGCATCAGGTCCAGGTCGGGGACACACTGTTCGCCCTGGCCACCGGCGAGAAGAAGGCCGATGTCAACCTGGTAGGGGCGTACGGCGCGGAGGCAATGTCGGCAGCCATCCTCTCTGCTGTGCGCCAGGCGAAAAGCACTGGCGGGCTCATAGCCTGGCGGGATCTGCAATGCAGCCCTGGCCCAAGCTGGTGAGCCTCTAAACCTCTAGTTAGGATAGGTGTCAAATCACCCTGGTCTTCAACCTTATCGCAGACGTATACGCTAAGGCCAGGGGGCTGCCGTGAGCTCTTTTCGTGGGGAGAATCATCATGAACGACGAACACCTGTTGGAGACATTGACTCAGCAATATATATCTGAGTATCCCACATCCAAGGAGTTGCAAGAGCAGGCAAAGCGGTATCTAGTTGATGGGGGTAGCCATGCATTGCGATTGTTTGGCCCCTACCCGTTTAGGCCGGTCAGCGCTTCCGGTTCCAGGGTACGAGACGCAGATGACCACGAGATCCTCGACTTCTGGCAAGGGCACTACGCTAACATTCTGGGGCATAACCCGCCAGTCATTAGGGAAACACTGATCCAAGCCCTTCAGAATGGAGAGGGGCTCCAGACCGGGATAACGGAGGCCTTGCAGACGGAATTCGGTCGGCTACTCTTGGACCAAGTGGGCGCCGAGCAGGTCCGCTTCACAACGAGTGGCTCCCTGGCGACCATGTACGCCATGATGCTGGCGCGAGCCTTCACTGGGAAACGTCTCATCTTGAAAGTCGGCGGCGGCTGGCATGGTGCCCAGCCATTGGCCCTCAAAGGGGTGCACTTCGGTGAGGGCGGATACATCCACGTGGAATCGGAAGGCCTATCAGAAGATAGTACGGCTGAGATCCTGACCACTCGCTATGATGACCCGGATGACCTCCGGCAAAAGTTCCGACAGTGGGGCGATAGAATCTCCTGTTTCATCGTTGAGCTGTGGATGGGGATGGGAGGGTTCATACCGGTAACCCCAGAGTACTTGAAGATAGCCCGGGAATTGACCCACAGGCATGGGGCGGTGTTTATCTTCGATGAGATCATCTCTGGCTTTCGTTTCTGTGCCAGTGGAGTACAGAGGCTTTATAACGTTCGGCCGGACCTTTCGACCTTTGGTAAGATCATCGGCGGTGGGATGCCATTGGCAGCAGTGGTGGGGCGAGAGGAGATTATGCGCCTTTGTGGCTCCGCTGCCGGGCGCCGTGTGAGGTTCGATGGGGGTACCTTCTCGGCTCATCCTGCGGCGCTACTGGCGGGCAAGACGCTCATTGAGTACCTGGTTCGCAACGAAGAGAAGATCTATCCCAGATTGGGGGCCCTCGGACAGAAGATCAGGTTGGGGATCGAGGAGATTTTCGCCAGCCACGGCATCCTTGCCAGGTGCACCGGGTACGGGAACGACGTGATCCCTGATAGCTCCCTGGTAATGATCCATTTCCCCTATGATGATCGGACCCGGATGAGTAGTCCGGAGGCCGTATGGGATCCAAAGATCTGCAATGTGGATCGGCGGGAGAAGGTCCTCAAGTTGGCTCTGCTGCTGGAGCGGGTGCACGTGGTGCACGGGCTGGGAGCGGTATCCACGGCCCATTCGGAGGAGGACGTTGAGTGGCTTTTCGCAGCCTGCGATGAGGCCGCGAAACGGATCAAGGCAGGATAAGGAGAGCGAACCCATGAGCAGCAAGATCCGCGTCGTCCAGTACGGAATGGGCCCCATCGGCAGGGGCATCGCTCAACTGGTTCTCGAGAGGGAAAGCTTGATCCTCGTGGGCGCCATCGAGATCGATCCCGCGTTGGTAGGCAAGAACGTGGGAGAAGTGCTAAAGGGGGGAGAGAAGCCGGGAGTCGAGATCTCAGAGGATGCTGAGGCTGTTTTGGCCAGTTCCGCACCTGACATCGTACTGCACGCCACGGTTTTCTCCTTGGAGAAAGCGGCCCCCCAGATCCAGCAGGTGCTTGAGCATGGCGTGGATGTCATCTCCACTTGTGAAGAGCTCGCCTATCCTTTTTATCATCATCCGGAGCTCTCAGAGGAGATGGACCGGCTTGCACGTCAGCATGAGGTCACGGTTCTGGGCAGTGGTGTCAACCCGGGCTTTGTCATGGACAAGCTGGTGCTTACCCTGATGGCGGCCTGTCGCAGGGTAGAGCGGGTGCACGTGAGGAGAGAAGTCAACGCCGCTCTGCGCCGGGAGCCTCTCCAACGCAAGGTTGGGGCTGGGCTGCGACGCGATCAGTTCGACGCCCTGGTAGCGGAGGGAAAGATACGGCACGTGGGCCTGCCAGAATCGGCAGCCATGATCGCCCATATCATGGGCCTTGAGCCTACCGACATCACTGAGACCATTGATGCCGTGATAGCCGATCAGGATATGACTACCCCATTCCTGACCGTCAAGAAGGGGGAGGTGGCAGGGGTCGAGCAGGTAGCAAAGGTAATGGCAGGAGGTGAGGAGAAGATCACCCTAGAATTGCGCATGTACGTGGGGGCGGAGGCTGCGGCTGATACGATCTATATCCAGGGCGAGCCCGAGATCCACATGACCATCCCCGGAGGCATCCATGGAGACGTAGCCACAGCCGCCATCGTAGTGAACGCCATTCCCACTGTTTTGAGCGCGAAGCCCGGTCTGATCACCATGATAGACGTGCCGATCTCCTACTGGGGCCCGTGAGACACCGGCGAGTCAACTCCGGCGTGGGGATCGAGCGAGCGGAGATCAACTATCGAGGACATGGAGTTCTTGCCACCC
>JAUVHF010000136.1 GCA_030593425.1 Anaerolineales bacterium | reverse complement strand
CACCCGCCGCGAGGAGTTAGTTGTAGCCGGAAACGTCCATCCAGCCTACCGCCAGGTGCTTCGAACCTATACTCAAGGCCTGGGGCTGCCCATAAGGGAGGTGGGGTACGACCACCAGGGCCGGGTGGACCTGGCTTCTGCAAGAGAGACCCTATCCTCCGGTTCCGCCTGTCTCATCGTCCAGCATCCGAACTTCTTCGGTTGTCTAGAGGATCTATCTTCGGCTAGCGAATTGGCCCACCGCTTTGGCGCTCTTCTCGTGGCTTGCCTGGACCCCATCGCTCTGGGGCTTTTCCGTCCTCCAGGGGAGGAAGGAGCCGATCTGGTGGTGGGAGAAGGCCAGGGCTTGGGGAACCCCCTAAGTTTCGGAGGGCCATATCTCGGCTTCTTGGCCTGTCGCCAGGAATATGTGCGCCAACTTCCGGGACGTTTGGTGGGGATGACTACCGATACCCAGGGGCGCCGAGGGTTCGTTCTCACCCTCCAAACCCGGGAGCAGCATATCCGCCGGGAGAAGGCTACCTCTAATATCTGCTCTAATCAGGCGTTGGTCGCCCTGGCGGCCACCGTCTATCTGGCGGCCATGGGGAAGCAAGGGCTTCGCCAGGTGGCGGAACTCTGTTTCCATAAGGCCCATTACGCGGCTCGTCAAATAGAGGGCCTTCCAGGGTTCGCGCTCCCCTTCGGTGAGTTTTTCAAGGAGTTCGTGGTGAAGACAACTCTTTCTCCTCGAGAGGTGAACGCCAAGTTGTGGGAGAGGGGTATCGTGGGTGGCTACGACTTGGGGCGCGATTACCCAGAATTGACCGATGGGTTGCTCTTTTGTGTGACGGAGATGAACCCCAAGGAGGAGATCGACGCCTTGGTCCAGGCGCTGGGGGAGATGAGATGAACGAACTCTTGATGATCCCCGGCCCTGTGGAGTTCGAGCCGGCGGTGCTCCAGGCTATGGCTATCAAGACCCCCAGCCATATCTCGCCTGACTTTATCGAGGTTTTCGGCCGGTCTTTGGAGAGGCTGAGGGAGGTTTTCCTGACTGAAGAAGGGCAGCCCTTCGTGGTGGCTGGCTCGGGGACCCTGGCTATGGAGATGGCGGCGGCCAACTTCATTGAGCCTGGAGATAGGGTGTTACTGGTCGATACCGGTTACTTCAGCCACCGCTTCGCCTCTATCTGTGAACGGTACGGCGCTCGTGTGAGCCAGGTGGGAGCCAAACTGGGGGATGTCCCCTCCTTGGAGGAGGTGGAGAGGGGTCTGGGGGGTGCAGAATATGAGTTGCTCCTGGCTACCCATGTCGATACCTCCACCGGGGTGCGGGTCGACGTGGCCTCTTTGGGAGGTCTGGCCCGCCGATATGGTGCCTTGAGTGTGGTTGATGGCGTCTGCGCCACGGGGGGCGAGGAGTTCCGTCAGGAAGAGTGGGGGATCGACATCTGTCTCACCGCTTCTCAGAAGGCTTTGGGGGTCCCGCCGGGCTTGGCTATCCTGATGGTTAGTCCCCTGGCCTTAGATCTTTTCCGCAAGCGCCGTAGCCCAGTGGCCAACTATTATGCCGATTTCGCCAATTGGCTCCCCATCATGGAGGCGTATGAGGCCCGGAAAGCGAGTTATTTCGGCACCCCGCCTGTCAACCTCATATACGCCCTTGGGGAGAGCCTGGATGAGATCGTGGGCCAAGGGATGGAGGCCCGATTTCGACGCCATAAGATCATAAGCGAGGCCTTCAAGGCGGCTATGACCGCTTTGGGGTTGAGGCAGGTACCCGCTTTGAAGGTGGCAGCCCACACCATGAGCGCTATCTACTACCCGGAGGGGATAGGCAAGGAACTTCTAGGCGAGATAAGGGAGCGGGGCGTTGTCTTGGCTGGTGGCCTGCACCCTCAAATCAAAGAACGCTATTTCAGAGTGGGGCATATGGGTGGTGTCAGCGGTAGCCACATATTGGCAACGGTAGGAGCCATCGAAGGGGCGCTTCAGGCCTCCGGCTACAGGTTTGAGTTGGAGGCGGGGTTAGTTGCCGCTCAAAAGGTGCTAAAAGGGTTGTAGTATGGATGAGCCTCTGCTCTTCGAACTCAGTTCGCCGGGACGAACCGGTTTCTCCTTGCCGGAGTGCGATGTCCCCGAAACACCGCTGCCGGAAGATCGGGTTCGGGATGATCTCTCCCTTCCCGAGGTGAGTGAGAGGGATCTGATTAGACATTTCACCCGTCTCTCCCAACTCAATTTCTCGGTAGACACGGGGTTCTACCCCCTGGGCTCTTGCACCATGAAATATAACCCTAAGGTCAACGAGGAGATGGCCCGCTTACCTGGATTTGCCCATATACATCCCTATCAGGATGAGGGGTTAGTGCAAGGGGCTTTGCGATTGATGTACGAGTTGCAAGAGTATCTAGCGGAGATAGCGGGGCTACCGGCGGTAAGCCTCCAACCGGCGGCGGGGGCCCATGGGGAGTTGACGGGGATGCTTATGGTGCGGGCCTACCACCAACACCGCCATGATGGAGAGCGGAAGGTGGTCTTGGTCCCAGACTCGGCCCACGGCACCAATCCGGCTACGGCGGCTATGTGTGGCTACCGGGTGATGACCATCCCCTCCGATGGGCGAGGGAATATAGATGCCGATATTCTACGGGATAGAGCCGATGAGTCGGTGGCGGCTTTGATGCTCACCAACCCCAACACCCTGGGCCTCTTCGAGGAGCGGATCTTGGAGGTGGCGGAGATCATCCATGGCCTGGGAGCCCTCATCTACTGCGATGGGGCCAATATGAACGCCCTCTTGGGCATCGCCAAGCCAGGAGAACTGGGGATGGATATCCTCCATTACAACCTGCACAAGACCTTTAGCACCCCACACGGTGGGGGAGGACCAGGGTCCGGGGCCACGGCGGTGAGTGAGGATCTGGCTCCTCTCTTGCCCCTCCCCTTGGTGGCCAGGAGAGAGACGAGCGAGGGAACGAGATATTACCTGGATTATGACCGTCCTTTATCCATCGGGAAGGTGGGTTCCTTCTATGGCAATTTCGGGGTGATGGTGAAGGCCTGCGCCTATATCCGATCCTTGGGTGGTGATGGCCTGCGAGAGGTAAGCGAAGACGCGGTGCTCAACGCCAACTACCTTCTGAGCCAACTGAGGGACTACTATTATCTGCCTTACGATAGACCTTGCCTCCACGAATGTGTATTCTCCGGCAGATGGCAAAAGGAGATCGGCGTCCATACTCTAGATATCGCTAAGCGGCTCATCGATTTCGGCTTCCACCCGCCAACTATCTATTTCCCCTTGATCGTGGAGGAGGCTCTCATGATCGAGCCCACAGAGACGGAGAGCCTGGAGACGTTGGAGGGCTTCCTAGTCGCCATGAAGGAGATCGCTCGAGAGGCGAAAGAGGAGCCAGATATACTGCGTTCGGCACCTCATATGACGCCCCTCAGCCGTCTCGATGAGGTAACCGCCGCCCGCAGGCCCAACCTGAGGTGGAAAGGTGGATTTGACAACAGGGGTCTTTCCTCTTAAAATGTTACCAGTGAACCTTTATTCTCTCCATTTTGTGTATATGTGGAGAGGGAAGCGTCCAAAGCGGGTGGGGGATGAACCAGGACGCCGAACTCGTTTCTAGAATCCGAGAAGGGGATTCGGAAGCGTTTGCAGCCTTTTACGACAGATACAAGAAGAGGCTCTTCCGTACCGCGCTGGCTATAACCGATGACCAGGGGGCTGCTGAGGAGATATTGCAGGATTGTTTCCTCAAGGTGTATCATTGCCTGTCCCGCATCGATTGCTCTACTCCTCTAGGGCCATTTTTGCATCGCATAGTGGTGAACCTGAGCTACAACTGGGTGGTGAAGAGGCGCTCGTGGTTCCTCTCCGTGGAGGAGATGATAGATCGGCTGGTGGTGGCTCCCCAAGTTTCGCCAGAGCATGCTTATGAGAGGAAGGAGTTGCATCGGAGGCTGCACGAGGCGATCAAATCCCTAAACATACATCACCGCCTGGTGGTGATACTCTTTTATCTCCAGGGTTTTAGTTTGATGGAGATAGCCTACATTCTGGAATGTCCCGTGGGGACGGTGAAGTCTCGACTCCACCATGCGCGGAAGATCCTGAAAAGGGAACTGGCTGAGGAAAAGGCGGTGCTTAGAGAGGCAGCCTATAATCTATCTTCGTTGTAGATCGGTGAGAGGGGTTTGATGCATCACGAGGGCGATGGTTTCGATCTCTCGTTAGGTTGGGCTCTAAGGGAGTTTGTCCCTGATAAGGATCCTCCCCCTCGCGTTTGGGAGGCTATAGAGGCCAAACTTGCACTGAGGGTTTACTCCGAGGAAGTCAGGCCTTTGCCTTGGAGAAGGAAAGTCAGCGTGTGGCTAAGGGAGGCCCTCTCCTCGGTCCAGGCGGTTCTCTTCTCCTTGCGCTTTCGCCTGGGAGGGGAATTGGTTTGGGCCGAGGAGCAGTCCACGCCAGCCTCGGTGATGGTCTCCATCTATGCCGCGCCCTGGCCTTTATATTCTTACCGGGAAGCGACGCTCCACGGTTGGTGGTCACTAACTCCCATCCTTCGCTGAAGGTTTGGGAGCAGAGGAGAGAAGTCTCGAACTGGCCCTTTCTTTTATCTTCGGTTTCCGCTTGACAACTATTCTCAGTATCTCATATGAGTTTCGCATTGTGATGAAAGGAGTGAGGGGAGCATAGGAGAGGAGGATGTTTGATGGCCGCTTTGCTGGAAATAAAGGGTCTAAGGACCCAGTTCT
>JAUVHF010000212.1 GCA_030593425.1 Anaerolineales bacterium | reverse complement strand
CTCCCTTCCCCGGCGGAGATGGTGGGGATGGAGCCCAAGACCGCCACCCCCACATACCGCTCTACATCCTCCGAGGAGCGGATAACATCGGATTCCAGATATTCTAAGCTGAAAGCCAGGATGCCTCCGAGAAGCAGGCCGAAGATGGCTCCCGCCAGAGCCAAAGTCTTCGTCTTCGGCCAGTGCACCCAACCATACTTGGCAGGCTCTAGGACGAGGATCTCCACTCGATCTCGACGGTCGATATCCATAGTTCGAGTCGCATGGTACTCCGCAAAATCATAAGCCAAGGCGTTGGCCACATCGCGGGCGTCCTCTGGGTTGGGCAGATCGACCTCGATCTCGATGAGGAAATCCTCTGGTATGGGGGCTACCTTGACTATGGCCAATAACTTGTCGGGCGGGATATCTAACTCCAGTTGATCGATGATCGCTTGCGCTCTCGCCGTGGTGTGGATCTGGTTCCCGAACTGTCTCAAAAGTTGTTCGGCGGCCAGGGTCAACCCGTAATCGTATCGGGCAGGGATCACCTGCAAGATGGCGGTAGAGCGATAGATAACTTGCTGCGTCTTGGCGAAAACTACCGCGCTGGCCGCGGTTATCACCGCCACCAAGAGGATTATCCACCCTCGCTTGAGAAACACTCTGACGTACCGGTTCAACTCCATTCTCGACTCCCAAATTGGCGAAGACTATTTTACCACACCTTCCCCCAACGGGCAAAGGGCTAGGGTCTCCAGTGGCGTAACCGTTCCCAGATAGAAGGGGCGGGGATGCGGCCCAGGACCGGTATCCCCAAAGCCTCCACCTCTTTCGCCTCTCGGATGGAGTCGTCCAGGTAGTCCAAAAGGAAGGCTAGGCCTAGGCCGGCCATGAGCCCTAGAAGGAGTCGGACGGGGAGATCGAGCCTTTCTCGCAAGGGGATACCCAGGGGGACGACCTTGGGCCCATCGAATACAGACATCTGGGGAGCCTCGCCTAGGAGGCGGGCGAAATATTTGGGGCTCTCCTCCCGCAAAGCCTCAACTGTGGCCTCGGCGATAGCGAGGGCTTCATCACGGTCATGCCAGGTGATCCGCAGGGTCAAGAGACGATGGACCTTCTCCGAGGAGGTCGAGCCTTGGACTACCCCCGGGGGAACGGTTATCCCCTGCTCCGCCAGCCGTCTGCTGACACTATCGGCGATGACATCGCCGGTTACAAAGCCGCTGAAGTCGTCCATCAGATACTCGGTGGCCAAAGCGGCATAGTAGCGGGGGTCAAAAGCACCTTGCTCCGAGGCGGGAAGGGGAGGCACGTCGATGATCAAGCGGACGGTGGCCTGGTAGAGAGGGAGGGAAGGGGAACGGAAGAGGAAGCCCCCTATTAAGGCCACCAGGGGTAGTAGGATGACCACCCACAAATGTCGCCTCACGATCTTCCCATATTGGCGGAGTTCCATACTACCCTCCTCTCCTCGTCTGGGCTCATCTCTCCTCTATGAACCCTTGCAGTTGGGCTTTGAACCTTTTACGATCGTACTTGGCCGCATGAGCCCTAATGGTGAGGGGATCAAAACGCCGGTCATCGAAATTTCTAACCGTCGTGGCTAAAGCCTCAGCCGATTGTTGGCTGAACAGGAGGCCGGTCTCCCCCTCAACTACGGTCTCCAGGGCCCCACCACCAGCGTAGGCCATGACCGGCCTCCCGCAGGCCATCGCCTCCAGGGGAACCAGGCCGAAATCCTCCTGACCGGGGAAGATGAGGGCTCGGCAACGGGACAGGTAATAAGTCAACTGCCCATCGGGTAGGCGACCGAGGAAGTGGATGTTCGGTCCAGCCATGGCTTTCAGCCTCTTTTCGTCTCTCCCCTGGCCGATGATGAAGAGAGGGAGCCCCAGGTCGTTGAAGGCCTGGATGGCGATATCGATCCGCTTATAGGGGATGAGGCGGGAAACGATGAGGAAATAATCCTCGGGACTACTTGCTGCCTGGAACCTCCCCGTGTCCACCGGTGGGTAGATGAGGGTAGAATCCCGTTGATAGAACCTCTTGATCCGCGCCTGCACCTCTTGGGAGATGGCCACGAAGTGATCCACCCTATCGGCCGCAGCCCGGTCCCAGAGGCGCAACCGATCTATGAAAAGGGGCAGAAAGGCCCGCATCAACCAGGGTATCCTCTCCCTCCCCACATATCCCTCGTAGTTCCATAGGAACCTGGTGGGGGTGAGGCAGTAGCAGATATGCAAAGTACCTGGCGATGTCTTTACCCCATGGCAGAAGGCGCTTTTATTGCTGATTATCAATTCGTAGTCGGAGAGGTCGAAACTTTCGAAGGCCAAAGGATAGAGGGGCAGAAAGGGTTGGTGGTGCTGGTTTACGAAAGGCAGGCGGTTCAACCAAGAAGGGCGGATATCCCACCCTTGCCACTCTCTAGGCATCGCCTCTGGCCAATAGATGGAGGTGTAGATGGGGGCCTCTGGGTAGATCTCGTGAAGGGCGGAGAGCACCTGCTCCGCTCCCCCGTATTGGTTTAGCCAGTCGTGGATGATAGCGACTTTCATAACGTTTGCTTTCCGATCATCTCTCTAAGGGCCTTGCGCACAGTTTGTGCGAGGCTATCGGGGCGAAGACGAACCGTGATATGTCGCTGTAAGTATACCTTGGAGGCTCTCTTCCCTCAACCGCCGCAGCTCTTTCATCGTCGGCTCTATCTTCGGCGGCTCCTTGGTGGCCTTAATAGCGCTCTCCACATCCTTGAGTCCGTTCCCGGTCACCAGGACGACTATCAACTCTCGGGGATCGATCTCGTCCGCCAGTTTGACCAGCCCGGCGAAACCCGCCGCTCC
>JAUVHF010000206.1 GCA_030593425.1 Anaerolineales bacterium | reverse complement strand
GGGTATCTCAACTCGGCTGGTTCATCGATCACTCTCACTCCCGGCGCGCTCCGCAACAGATCACGCGCTTCATCCGCCGTTAATTTTTTCTCCGTTTCGATGTTGACCGCCTCGGAATGGCTAAAGAAGACCGGTACACGCACCCAGGTGGCCGTTACCTTGATAGAATCATCCCCCATGATCTTCTGAGTCTCCTTGATCATCTTCCACTCCTCTTTGGCGTAGTCGCCTTCCTGAAACACGTCGATCTGGGGGATGACGTTGAAAGCAATCTGATGCGGGAACGCCTGAGGGTTGGCCGGGTTGCCCTCCAAGAGATCTCGGGTTTGCTGTCTCAGTTCCTCAAACGCGCGCTTTCCCGCGCCTGATGCTGCCTGATAGGTGGAAACCACCACGCGTTTGATGTGCGCTCGGTCGTGTAATGGCTTCAAGACGACCACATAGCATAAGCAAACCCTCGTGTCAATAGTTCTTAGAAAGCGGCACGCATCCGAGAGGCGAATGAAGGTGCTTGTACTCTTTTCGAAGAAGGGTAGCAGATGAGGACTTTGGGAAAGAGGGAACTTCTCTATTCGAGGATGGAACTAGTCTATGGGGAAAGCAACTCCGTTGAAGAGGTATGCATCGCCTGAACAAGTAATGGTGGTTATATGGCGGCTTTCACTCTTCTCGCAAACGCTTTCCCGAATTCAAAGGCCCTCTTTATCTCCTCGTTATGGGGAGCGAACTTGAAGGATAAGCCCGCCTCCACTACATCAATGCCCGCCTCCTGGAGATCTTCCTCCATCTGTTGCACAGCCTTAGCAGCCCATCCATAGGAACCGAAGGCCGCACCGATTTTGCCAGTTGGTTTCAGACCCTTTAAGTCCTCTAGAAAGGCGGCCATATTAAGCAACATCCGCTGATTGTGGGTTGATGATCCTACTAAGATGCCCTTGGCTTCCAGAAGTTCTTTGATCACCTCGCTGCGATCGGCCATGGGAAGACCATATAGACCTGTTTCCACCCCTTCGCTTGCGACCCCCTCCACGAGCGCCCGGGCGATCTTCTCCGTGCTCCCCCACATCGTCTCGTAGACGACCAAAACCTTCTGCCTGGCTTCGCCCTTTGCCCACCGCGTGTAGGCCCCGATGATTTTCCCAGGGTTGTTACGCCAGATGACGCCGTGGCTGGGTGCGATGGTCGAGATTTCTATCCCCATCTTTTGGACCTCTTCTATTTTCTTAAGAACCAGCGGGCTGAAGGGCCAAAGGATATTAGCGTAGTAGCGTGCAGCCTCATCGAAGACAACCCACTCATTCACTTCGTCGGCGAATCTCTGGGAAGTGGCCAAATGTTGCCCAAAGGCATCATTGGGTAAAAGTAGGGCCTCCTCTTTGATATAGGTGAACATGCTGTCTGGCCAGTGGAGCATGGGAGCCTCAATGAAGGCGAGTGTTTTTCGTCCCAGGCTGATTTCGTCCCCCGTTCCCACTACCATGAAATCCCAGTCGCCTGGAATATACCTGCCCAGACTCTCCACCCCTCTCCTACTACACACCAGCCTCGCTTGAGGGGCCAACTTCATCACCTCAGGGATAGCCCCGGAGTGATCGATTTCTCCATGGTTAGCGATGATATAGTCGATTCGCTCCGGGTCAACGAGTTCCCTGATCCGCCCCAACATCTCTCCCGCGAACTGCGAGGCGACTGTGTCCACCAATGCGATCTTCTCGTCCCTGACCAGGTAAGCGTTATATGTTGTGCCCCGAGGGGTGGCATAGGTGTAGCCGTGAAAGTTTCGCGCGTTCCAGTCGATTGCCCCTACCCAGTAGACTTCTTCCGCGACCCTTATCTGCATCGTTCAAGCTCCCTTCTTGATCGCTCTCTTTCCGAGATGCGGACATGTTTCGCCTGGGTGTAGTATAGCATAGAGTGGTTCCTCTTTCCATATGTTTATCGAAAATCAACGGGGCCAGATGAGAGAACCGCCCACCCTCGTTAAGCAAGCCATCTGTTCGTGGCCTACTCTTGGGCACCGTCCGGCTCGCTGAGGAGAACAGCGCAGAGGGCCAGGCTTAACAGCCACCATCGAATTGGACACCACGCACCTTGAATGGTAGACTGTTTTTGCCGGAGATCTGTGGAGGTGCCCTTGGAACTCCTGCGATCTATCTCTTACTTGTCGGGGCTAGATGAAGCAACTCTAAAAGCCCTCGCTCGCGTCGCTGTCCGGCGACGGTACGATGCCGGGCAGATGATATTTGTGGAGGGGGAGCCTTGTGCTGGCCTCTTCATAGTTGAGCGCGGACGGGTGAAGATATTCAAACTCTCTCCCGGAGGGCGGGAACAGATACTGCATATATTCGGGGCGGGCGAAGGCTTCAACGATGTGGCCGTCCTCGACGGCGGACCAAACCCGGTGAATGTCATGGCTCTCGAACCCACTTCGGTGCTGGTCATCGATCGTCCCTCGATGGTGGATCTCCTGGAGCGTTACCCGGCCCTCTCTAGGGCCGTTATCGAGAACCTAGCCAGTCGTGCCCGCCATCTTGTCTCCTTGGTGGAGGACCTCTCCCTTCGCACTGTCGTAGGACGGTTAGCCAAACTCTTGCTCGAGCGGGCCAGTGACGAGGTCGACCTAGAGAGGTTTCCTCAGGGCCTCACCCATGCACAGATGGCAGCCAGGTTAGGCACGGTGCGGGAGGTGATCACTCGTTCCCTGCATAAACTAGAGGATGAGGGGATCATCAAAATCGAACGCCACAGGATCACTATTCTGGATCGGGAAGCGCTCGAAGATAAGGCCATCTCTTAGACTAACGGCGTGACAAAAGTCACAGACAGGAGAGCGTTGAACTGCTAAGGTGAGAGGGGTTCAGCGCTCCTCTTTTTTCACCGTCGCCCGTCAGAGAGAAGGAGATGTCGGGTCATTACTATTCTTGGCTCTCCTTTGATTGAAGCGAGATATGCTGCTGGTGAGGAGGTATCACCTTGGTGTACGAGGCGAGAGGGACTGAATGCAATAATCGTCATGTGATTGAGGAGTCATGGGGTCATGGGA
>JAUVHF010000196.1 GCA_030593425.1 Anaerolineales bacterium | reverse complement strand
CCGTTCTCCCGGATGGAGTCAGCCAGCCCCTCCAACGCCTTTAAGCCCACCCGAGGCTGGTTAGGGTTGGGCTCTATCTTCTCCACCTCTATCTCCATTACCCCAGAGGAGGGAGGGGTGGGAATGAGGGCCTCTAGCCCCTTTCCCAGCCCCCGCCTTCTTCCACGAGGGGTTTGGGCCATGATACCTCCCTTCTAAACAACACGCTCTTTGTTGACTACCTTGGTCTCCCGTGCTGAGACCCGCTCCAGGATCTCCCTAGTGAGGGCCTCGTAAGCCAGGGCCCCTGCAGAGCGGGGAGCGTAGATGGAGATCGGTTCCCCGTAACTGGGGGCCTCGCTGAGGCGGACGCTGCGGGGGATGATAGTCCTAAAGACCTTCTCGGAGAAGTGTCTCCTGACCTCCTCCACTACTTGGCGGGCGAGGTTGGTGCGGGCGTCGTACATGGTCATCACCAGGCCGAAAAGGTGAAGGCCGGGGTTCAGAGCCCGTCGGACGAGGCCGATGGTGTGGAGGAGATGGGTGAGGCCTTCCAGGGAGAGGTACTCACATTGCACGGGAATGATCACGTCTCGAGCCGCGACGAGGGCGTTGACGGTGAGGAGTCCCAGGCTGGGAGGGGGGTCGATGATGATATAGTCGTACCGTCCCTCTAGGGGCCGAAGAGCCAGGCGTAGGAGCCGCTCCCGGGCGGGAAGGCGGGTCAGTTCCACCCGGGCGCCAGCCAGGAGGGGTGCGGAGGGGGCCAGGTCCAGGTGGAGCCACGGGGTGGGGAGGATGACTCGAGCGAGGGGGAGCCCTCTTATGAGGCTATCGTAGATGGAGAGGGGTAGGTGGTTCTTATTTATCCCTAGGCTGCTTGTGGCGTTGGCTTGGGGGTCGATATCTACTAGGAGTACCTTACTCCCCTGAGCAGCCAGGTAGGCCCCTACGTTGATGGCGGTGGTCGTCTTGCCCACCCCACCCTTCTGGTTAGCCAAGGCAAATATCGTTCCCGTGGGCATATGCCGATCTTTCCAGTCGTTCTTCTACCTCTGCCCTGGTGGGTATCGCCGAAAGAGCGGTCCTCTCTACCGACAGGGAGGCCGCGGTATTGGCGAAGCGAGCAGCGATGTGGGGGTTCCCCGTCTCGGCCAACCTTACTAGAAAAGCGGCGGCGAAGATGTCTCCCACTCCCGTGGGATTGACGCTTCTAGCCTGGGGGGCGGGAGAGGGGTATCTCTTTCCCCTATGATAGAGGGTAGCCTCCTGGGCCCCTTGGGTTACCACACTTATGTGGGGGAGGTCAAGATGCTGCCTGAGCGAAGCTGCCTCTCCCCTCATATCCTCTTCGCTGACGATGAGGAGATCCACAGAAGGGAGCACTTTCTCTGCCCCGTGCCATCTCCGGGGATGGACCCGCCCCTCCTTATCCCATCTTCGAAGCCACCCCTGAGGAGTGAGGCAGAGCAGGGAGTGGGGGAAGAGCCACACCATCTCCTGCCCCAGTTCCTGGGCCACGGGCCCCAGATGGACGATGGGGAGAGCTCGCCATTGCGGAGGCACGGCATCTACACCTATGAGCGAAGCGCGATGGTATAGGAATTGGGAGCGGCCCTCTCCCCGATAGATATTTCTGAAGGTGGTCGTGGTTGGTGAAGGAAGGCAGAGGAGATCGACCCCCTCCAAGAGCTTGAGTTCTATATCGGGGCCGGCGCTAGTGACTACAGCCACTTTTCGTCCCAAGTTCCTGGCGGTCAAGGCCGAATAGAGGGCCGTGCCCCCTAGAGTGTACCCCTCTTCCTCAAGGTCCTTGGTGAGATGCCCGATGACCAGGAAATCCGGTCCCTTCACCCCGATGCCTGCCTCAGGGAGCGGTATGCCCCCGGGGAAAGATCACCACCTTGCGGTGATCGCCCTCGCCGACGCTCTCTGTGGTGACCTTCTCGTGATCTCGAAGGGTGAGATGGATGATGCGTCGTTCATGAGGGGGCATGGGCTCCAGAGAGACCGCCTGGCCTAGGAGGGTGGCTCTATCCGCCATGCGGCGCGCCAGTTGGGTGAGGGACCCCTCGCGCCGTTTCTTATACCCCTCTACGTCGACGATGATCTCCGCCCACTGGTGGAACCTGCGGTAGACGATGAGGCGGGTGATATATTGTAAGGCTCGCAGGGTCTCCCCCCGACGGCCGATGAGGATGCCTAAGTTCTGGCCGGTGATGTCCAGGGCGATGGGGGTTGGTTCTTCTGGAAGGTCGGCGGGGCGAAGGCTCACCCGGGCTTCGAGACCCATGCCCCCAAGCAGCCTCTCCAACACCTCTTTGGCCACTAGGGCCACCTCCTCTTCAGACTCAGGGGGGCGGAGGGTGGCCCGCACTCGTGCCTCTTGAGTCCCGAAGCCGAGGAGGCGGCGTCCTCCCTGGCTGAGGATTTGGATCTCCACTTCCTCCCGACTAGCCCCCAACTCGGCGAGGGCCTTTTCTGTGGCCTCTTCTATGGTGTTACCGCTTGCCTCTACGCTTCTTCTTTCGTCCATCTTCTTTTCCCGACGCCACCGGTTGGGGCCTTAGGCCAGCCGGCCCGGTGACGAAATATTGTTGGATGATGCCCAGAACGCCGGAGACAATCCAGTAGATAGCCAGGCCCGAGGAAACCTGTAAGGTGAAGAAGCCGAACATGAGGGGCATCATGATGCTCATGGTCTGGTTCATGGAGGCCTGCTGGGGATCGGCGGAGGAGACGGTGCTCATCCTCTGCTGCAGCCAGAAGGTGGCCACCACCAATATAGACAGGATATAGTAGGGGTCGGGGCGGGCTAGGTCGAGCCATAGGAAGCGACTATTGAGGGGTATGGCCTTCCGGGCTATCTCATAGAGAAAAGGCACCGAGTGGTAGATATGCTGGGAGAGGTTCATCAGTTGTTCCGGGGTCTCCCCCAACACCTGGGAGATCGATTGGTAGAGCCCGATCCAGACGGGCATCTGGATGAGCATGGGGAGACACCCTCCGGCTGGGTTCACGCCATGCTCTTTGTACAACTTCATCGTCTCCTCGGTGAGTTTTTCCTTATTCTTCTCGTACTTCTTCTGGAGGGCCTGGAGTTTGGGGCCCAGTTGCTGCATGGTCTTCATCGATTGGAGCTGCTTCCGGGTCAGAGGGTAGGTTATGAGCCGTATGAGGATGGTGAGCCCCACTATGGCCAGGGCGAAGTTGTTGAAGAGGAGACTGTAGAGGAGCACCAAGAGGTTGATCATGGGCTCCAAGATTATGGTCGTCCATAAC
>JAUVHF010000218.1 GCA_030593425.1 Anaerolineales bacterium | reverse complement strand
GTAGTAGTAGAGGGGAGGGTGGATATCTCCCGCCGTATGAGCGGTGAGAGCAGGAAGGCTCTTTCGGGCTAGAAGGACGCTCACCGTCTCATCGTACCAGAGGCTCTGATATCCCAGACGGTAGAGGCGAAGGGCGAAACCCACTAGAAGGATGAGAAGGAAGATGGCTAGATATTGGCCGGAGATGCCCCTCTTTTCTCGCTCCGTGAAATGCGACATAGAAATAGCGACGCTCCTCTAGATGCCGCTATCTTATCATAGTAAATGGGAGGAGACAAAGAGGCTAAGAACCTTTGTAGATAAAAGGGAAATACCCTTTGTAAGGGCCGCCCGAGGCCTTTCCCAGGCTCACCTCGTCGAGGTAGAGATAAGATGGGTTACTGCCGTTCTCGCTGACCGTGAAGCGGATGGTGACCGTCTCCCCCTGAAGTTCATCGAGGTCTATCCAGTGGTGAGTCCACTCCGAGGAGACGGAGATGGATTCGATAATGCCCGCAACTGTGACCTGCGCCACCTCGCCCGTGTCCTGGGAGGGGTATCTGTACAGGAAAGAGAGGGTGGGGCGATACATATCGGCAGGGATCTCCACCGTCTGCTGGACCCAGGAATCGCCGGCCGCTGCGCCGCCCAATTGGGCGGACTTATAGCCGGTATGGGCGCTCGCGCTTATAGTCGGAGTGTTCGCGCCGCCGATAGGCCATTGGGCCAGGTCGCTCTCGAAATCCCAGTTGGAGACCACGTTATCTGGCGGCGGCAAGTAGAAGTTGACATCGGTCAGCGCTTCTCCTTCGTTCATTACCACATCTCGCATAGGCTCCAAGGCGCCATAGCCACTGGCGGTGGCCTGCAGGTCGTAGGTGCCAGAGGGAAGGAGAGGGAACTCATATCGCCCGCCTCCACCGCTATTTGTGTCACCATCGCTCAGGATCTCCACCCTGGCACCAGAAAAAGGGATCCCTCGATTATCCCGCACGTATCCAGAGAGGGAACCGGAGGTATATTTGGGTATATCCCGCAGCGCGTAGTAGGCCTCCCAGTACTTGAGAGGATCCACTCCCGGCGTATCCCGGTAGACGACGGAATACCAGCGCATAGGCTGGCAGTAGTCATACCAGGGGACAGTGGCGAAGTCCAAATTGAAGAAGTTCATCACCCCCATCCAAGACCAAGTCTGATAGGCGTATTCGTAGGCACCTGCCAAGTTGGTGGCTTGCTCCGTCTCGGAGACTATCTGCCACCAGCGCGACTCCCAATCATGGGTGTAGTGGCATGATTCGCCAGGGTAGAGAACCCAGCCGAACTCTATAGCCCAGACCTGCTTTGCGCTATCCCCCATCGCCTCCATCACCGCTCTCTGCTGCTCCACTCGCCGGAAGGCCAGGCCGGTAGAAGGCAACTCGTCAAAAGCGGCCGCGAAGCCATAGGGATGGGAACCCAGGACATCGAAATAGCCTTGGCCCCCGCTCAGGTATATCCCACAGATAAAATCTAAATCGGGCATCACCCCAGCCGCGTATAAGTTCTGGGTGAAGGGGCTGACCTTTTGAAGGGCGATGCCCGTTCCCACACCGCAAGCGGCTCCACCCCCGCCTCCGGTGGTAGCCATCCCCGCGGTAATGACAACCGCATCGGGATCGGCAGCTTTGATGCGGGGATAGACCGCCTGGAGCATCTCAACGTATTGAGCGGGGCTCGGATCGTTCCAGCCCCACTCATAGGGCAAGTTAGGCTCATTCCAAATCACGTAGCCGGCCACCTTTCCCTGGGCATATGTGGCTAGGGCTTCCATGAAGTCACCGAAGTCATCCATGTTGTCCGGCGGGCCGGTGGTGTCGCCGCCGCCGCTCCAGGCCCAGTCGGGCGTAAGGGCCACGCGCAGGATGGCCTTCAACCCCGAACTCTCTGCTGCCTCGATGATGTTATCGAGATTGGCCCAGTCATAGCCCCCTTTGTTGGGCTCAGCGCTAGCCCAGTCCAGGTAATGGACAAACCAGCCGAAGCCCATGTCGTTGAGGATGGTGACGTCGCCTAGAGCGGCGATGTTGGCTCCGTAGCCCAGATGGGGGCGGGGCAAGGCCTCAGAGGGAGTGGCGGGGAGGAACAGGAAGGGAAGAAGAGCCAAAAAGGCAACCAAAGGGGCAAGATAGGGAGGGAGCCTCCGCCCTCTGAGGAATAAAGCCCAAAAACTAGGCGATGAATGACCTTTCATGCCTTCATTCTAATAGGAGGGTAGTGGGGCCACAATAGGAAAGTCGTACTACAAGAGGAGATAATGAATCTGGGGCGAGGGTCATAGGTCATTCGGACACCACCTGGATAGTGGCCAAGGGGATGCTTTCTCCTGCTATTTCCCCCTCGCCACCGAGAACCGATAGCCTCTCCCCCGTGGATGGAAAATAGATACCCACAACTAGATGATAATCCGCTGGAGGCAGATCTTCGGGCAACAGGACCCCATAGTTATCGACTAGCAGCTCTCCTGGGGCCCAGGTGGTCGTCGGCCTTGAGCCAGCCACCGGCTCGCTATCCCGCTGGGCC
>JAUVHF010000043.1 GCA_030593425.1 Anaerolineales bacterium | reverse complement strand
ATCGCTTTCTCCATATCCATCGGCCTAAACCCTCTGGACGAACCTCTTTACCTTCTGGGCGAAGAGCCGTCCGTCGCCAAGGGGTATCGAATCCAGGCGTAGCCTTCTTTTATCTATGCCTAAGAGGCCCAGCAAAGCCTGCGTTCTCTTAAATAACTCCTCGGCCCCTTGGTTCCCGAACTGGTGTTCGCACTCCTCTGGCGGGCAGCCCAGCATCAACACCCCCGCCCCTCCCAACTCGAACGCTTTCAAGATCAAGCCCGGGTGCAGTCTCCCCAGACACTGCAAGCGGACTAACCTCGCATTTGGCGGATAAGATAGGCCCTGCAACCCCGCCATCTCCGCCCCACTGTAGGCTTTCCAGTTGCAGCAGAAGACGACCACCTTGGGTTCAGGGTTCGGCGAGGCCAAGAGAGCCTCTAAGCTGACCTCCAACTGACGGTCGCTGATATGGCCAGCGGTGATGGCTCCCGAGGGACAAAGGGCAGCGCAGGTGCCACAGCCGGTACAGAGGGAGGCATCCACCTGGGCGATAAGCCGCTCTCCATCTTCCCGAACCCTAATCGCCTCGACCTGGCAGAGCTCCTCACAGGTGCCACACCCTCGGCAACGCCAGGCCTCTACTTGAGCCTTGAGCAAAGGCAGAGTCATCAGCCTGACTCGGGCCACGGCGGAAGCGACAAGGTCTTTTGCCTTCTCCGTCGCCCGGTCAGGCTCGTCAGCATGGACAAGAGCGCAGTGCTCCCTGATGTTCACGAACTCGAAGAAGGAGGGCGATCTCGAGAGATTGATCTTACAGGAAACCCTCTGGTAGGAGCAACTGTAGCAGATCTGATCCAAAGAGCAGCAGGAGCAGGCGGCCAAGACGGCCTGGCTCAGGTTATGAGCGGTTATGGCCCCATCTATGCTCTCCGCTCCCTCGACGAGGCAAGCGTAAGGGATCTCTTGAACATGTACGATCCCCGGCAAGCGGCTAGCCTCCCGGCATACCTCGGCCACATCTATCACCTCACCGATATAGCCACCACAATGGCAGACGAAAACCCCGACCCTGGGCTCGCCATCCAACCGCCAATCCCTTTCCTCTAGAGGGAGACGAAGGGTCAGGGGAGAGGGAGCAGGGAGGGATGGGGCACTAATGGTCTCTATACTCAGGGGGAGACCTTCTAACTCGCGGGCATCGGCCAACAAGATAGAGCCCACCTGTAGCCTCAACTCTAGAGGCCTCTGCTCATGATCGATGGCTCCCGTCTCGCAGGCTATCTCGCACTCTAGACACTCGCTACAGAGACCACAACTGAGGCATCGCTCCGCCTCTGCTCGGGCCTGCTCCTCGGTGAAACCCAGCTCCACCTCCCGGAAACCCCTCTTGGCCTTAGAAGGGGGCAAGGTGGCTATTTGAGCCCTGGGTCGGCGGGAGGCAAGGCCCAGGCTCAATCTCTGGGCTATCTCCTCCTCCGTCAACTCCGCCTTCGGGGGCAAGAAGGGCTCCCCACTCAGTTCTTCGCCCCGAAGATACCGATCGATAGAGCGAGCGGCCCTATGGCCAGCGGCGATAGCGTCCACCACAAAGGCGGTGCCCGTCACCGCATCTCCCCCGGCGAAGACACCCGGTTTCCCCGTGGCCAGCGTCTCGGGGTCCACGGCGATGGTCCGCCTTAAAGTCATCTGCAACTCAGCATCTGAGAGGAAGCCTAGGTCTGGGTCTTGGCCGATGGCGAAGATAACCGTATCGCAAGGGAGCAGATGCTCCGAGCCTGGGCGGGTCTCCAAAGTCAGGCGCCCATCCTCGTCGAACTCCATAAAGGTCACATCCAAGCACTGGACCCCAGTTATCCGGCCCTCAGAGTGGACTATCTCTTTGAAAGCCCGGCAGGGGTGAATTATGACCCCTTCGGCCTCGGCAGCCTCGATCTCCCAAGGATAAGCGGGCATCGCCTCCCTGCCCTCTAGACAGGCCATCTCTACCCCTTCGGCGCCCAGGCGGACTGCGGTGCGAGCCACATCGATAGCCACGTCCCCCCCGCCCAAGACCAGGACCCTCTCCCCCACTCTCACCTCCTGGTCCAGGTTCACCTGGCGTAGGAAATGGGTGCTCACCAGCACTCCAGGCAGATCGGCCCCCAGAATAGGCAACTTCCGACCCCGATGGGCTCCCACGGCCAGAAATAGAGCCTCATACTCTTCCAGGAGAGCGTCGATATCCTCCACGCGGCTGTTCAGTTTCAACTCTACGCCCAGAGCCAAGATCTCGTCGATCTCTCGTTGTATTAACTCGGGAGGCAAGCGGAAGGGGGGGATTCCCACCCGCATCATCCCCCCTGGGACGGGAAGGGCTTCAAAAACGGTGACTCGGTGACCCAAGAGGGCCAACTCCCGGGCCGCGGTCAGACCAGCGGGGCCGGAGCCCACCACGGCCACAGGAGGACCCTTGGCCCGGGGAGGGTTCAGTTGGGTGGTCTTCCCCTTAGCGTAAGCCCAATCGGCCACGAACCTCTTGAGGGCCCTGACGGAGACCGGCTCATCCACCCCTTGACGGCTGCATTCATCCTCGCAACGATGATCACAAACCCGGCCACAGATGGAAGGGAAGGGGTTCTCCTCCTTGATGGCCCGCAAGGCATCCTCATACCGTCCCTCTCTGATGAGGGCTATGTAACCTTGGGCTCGTTGGTGGATGGGACAGGCAGCGCGGCAGGGGGCTGTCCCTCGCTTCTCGATGACGTAGGCGGCAGGCACAGACTTGGTGTAAGGGAGGTAGATCGCCCTACTATCAGAGTCCCTCCCTATTCTCACTGGGCAGTTGGCCTCGCAGCGGCCGCAGGCAGCACACCTCTCCTCGTCCACGTAGCGGGGATGACGTAGTAGAGTGACTGAGTAGTTCCCTTCTCGCCCCTCGATGGCGGTTAATTGAGCATTGGTCAGAAGGGTAATCTGAGGGTGACAGGCAGCGGCTAAGAGTTCGGGGAGGAGTGAGCATTCTACAGAGAGGAGGTTCCCCAAGGGCGCTTGGCCTAAGGAGGGGGCCCGGGTGACCAAGTGCACCCTTTGGCCCTCTTGGGTCAACTTTAGAGCAACTCTGGCCGCAGCGACATCGCCGCCGATGACTAGGCTGCTCTGCCTACGCTCTTCTTGCCACTCCATCGTTTTAAGTTAATCCCCACCGATCAGGGGCTTCGTCGTCAGGCCTCAGCCTCAATAGAGCGCTCTCTCCTATCGGCAGCCAGTCGCTTCCCACACTCGTAGCCTCGCTCAAAGGCCTGGAGGTTTAGACCTTCCGTCCCCTTGGGCACCAAGGAGAGGATAGAGCGCTTCATAGCCTCGACTGAGATGGCCCCCGTGAGAGCGGTGAAAGAACCCAACATCACCATATTGGCCACGATCCTGCGCCCTACCTCCTCCGCCAGTCGGGTGGCCGGGATGGCGAGAAGAGCTCTCTTCTTCGTGCGTCTAGCCAGGAGAGGCACCAGATCGGCATCCGCTAAGAGCATCCCCCCCTCGGCCAGTTCGCTAGCATACCTGTCATGCGCCTCCTGTGACATCACCACCATCACCTGGGGTTTGATGACCAGAGGATGGAGGATCTCCTCTTCGGATATAACTAGGTCAGCGCTGCAAGCCCCTCCCCGGGACTCGGGCCCATAACTTTGGGTGAGGACGGCGTTCTTTTGGTCGAAGAGCACAGCAGCCTGACCGATAATCTGGCCAGCCAGAATGATCCCCTGTCCACCGAAGCCGGCTAACTTGACCTCCAGCCGTTTCATGAAGGCTCTCCCTCCATTCTAGCCTGAATCTCCTGTTGGAAGTCCAGGTAGGTAGGCTTCTCGATATCGATGAACTTACCCACGATTATCTTGCCCCCCAAGTCTATATCCGCCTTTCGAGGATCCAAGCCATGGGCGATCTCTGAGGACTCCCGGTAGAATTTCATCATATCCAACCCCTCGCCCAATCTGTTCATCCGGTCGAAGTAGGTGGGGCAAGGGGAGATCACCTCCACGAAACTGAACCCCTCTTTAAGAAGTGCCTCGGTAAGAGCGCGTTCCAGCCGTCGCACATGCAGGGTGGTCCAGCGGGCAACATAGACCGCTCCGCTGGCGGCAGCCAAATAGGGAAGATTAAAAGGATGCTCGCTATTGCCATAGGGCGAAGTAGCCGTCTTCGCCATCGCCGGGGTGGTGGGGCCAGCCTGTCCCCCGGTCATCCCATAGTTAAAGTTATTAACACAGATGACGGTCATGTCTATATTGCGGCGGGCAGCATGGATGAAATGATTCCCCCCGATGGCGATGAGATCCCCATCGCCGCTGAAGATCACCACTTTCAGTTCCGGATTAGCCAGTCTCAGCCCTGTAGCAAAGGGGATGGCCCGACCGTGGGTGGTGTGAAAGGAGTCAAGTTTAATATACCCTGCCGCCCTGCCCGTGCAACCTATGCCCGATACGATGGCCACTTTATCCAAGGGGAGTCCTGACCTCTCCAGAGCGCCGATGAAGCAGTTGAGGGCGGTCCCTATCCCGCACCCCGAACACCAGATATGAGGCAGCCTCTCCTCTCGTAGAAGGCTTTCCCGAGGGTGCTCAAGGGGTACCACTGTAGGCTTTTCGACCTGGCTCATCTCGCTGCTTTTCTGATAGCCTTCAATATATCTTCAGGCTCATAAAGGCCTCCGCCCATGTGGCTAATGGGGATCACCTCCGCTCTTCCGCCAGTGGAACGTTCCACTTCCAAGGCTATCTGTCCATAGTTTATCTCGGGCACGACGAAAGCCTTCACCTTACTAGCGACCTCCCTTATCCTCTCCTGGGGAAAGGGCCAAACGGTCAACAATCTCAACATCCCTGCCTTTATCCCCTCTCTCCTAGCCAACTCGACCGCCCAGAGGCCCACCCGTGCCGAGATCCCGTAAGAACAGACTACCACCTCCGCCCCCTCTACACCCTTCTCTTCTAAGATGATGATATCTTTCTTATAGCCTCGGATCTTCTCCACCAAGCGGCGTACCAACCTCTCCTGGGTGATCTCATCGGTGACCGGATACCCTCGCTCATCGTGGGTGAGGCCTGTGACATGGATATGGTAACCCTCTCCCGCGTTAGCCATGGGAGGGATCAAATCCTCGCCGGGTTGGAAGGAAGAGTAGTCACCAGGGGGGAAGTTTGGCTTGCGTCGAGGGAAATAGGGGACCTCTTCAGGGATGACCACCCGCTCGGTCATATGCCCCACTACCTCATCAGCCATCACCAAGACCGGGATGCGGTACTTCTCGGCCAAGTTGAAGGCCCTCACGGTGAGGTCAAAGAACTCTTGAGGTGAACTGGGGGAGAGGGCGATGATCTCGTAGACACCGTGAGTGCCCCACCGCGCTTGCATCATATCCCCCTGCCCTACCAGGGTAGGCAGTCCAGTAGAGGGGCCTCCCCTCTGCACGTTGACCAGAACACAGGGCGTCTCGGTCATGATCCCCAATCCCAGGTTCTCCATCATCAGGCTGAAGCCGGGGCCTGAGGTGGCGGTCATGGCTCGGAGGCCGCCCCAAGAGGCTCCCAAAACGGCGTTCATGGAGGCTATCTCATCTTCCATCTGGATGTAGACGCCACCCAGTTGGGGCATCCGTTCCGCCATCCGCTCCGCTATCTCCGTGGCCGGGGTAATGGGGTAGCCAGCAAAAAAGCGACAGCCGGCAGAGAGAGCACCTTCCGCGCAAGCGATGTCGCCACTCATGAAGAACTCCCCCTTCAGGATCCCCTCACTCACGGGGCTCTTCTTCCTTCCCATCCCGAGGCAGGGAGTAGATAGCGAATTCGGGGCAGATCACCTCGCAAAGGCCACAATTGGTGCAAGCCTCCTCATTTTGGGGGTAAGGGAGGTGGTATCCTTTAGCGTTGAACCTCTCTGAAGCCGCCAATACCCCCACCGGGCAAAACTCTATACAGAAGTTGCACCCCTTACACCGCTCCTCTATGAGATAAACCTTGCCCCGGGGGAGCTTGATCCTCTCAATGTCTAGAGGCTTTCTCCAGTAGTTCACCTTTTCTTCCTAGACGAATAAGCCAGGTATCTCACCCTGGCGAAATTACGCTCATTTGACGGTTTTAACTCTTGATGATAGTGATACCGTTCACTTAGATATTTTACCATCGCCGTCCACTTTTGACAACCCCTCATCGCTCCTCTAGAATAGATCTCAGACAAGGTAAGGAGAAGATTGCCATGCAAGAGCCGAGGGTTAGAGCAGAAACCCTGCACCACTTCTGTCAGCAGGTTTTTGAGAAACTGGAGGTTCCCGAGGAAGAGGCGGCCATCACGGCTGATGCCCTAGTGGCCGCCGACCTGAGAGGGATCGACTCCCACGGAGTCGCTCGCTTGAAACGGTATGTAGATGGTCTACGTGCTGGAAGAATGATAGCCAACCCTAGAGTCCAGGTGATAAAAGAGACCCTTTCCACCGCTCTCATCGACGGGGGAGGGGGTCTGGGCCAGCCGATAGGGGTACGAGCCATGAGACTGGCTATCGAGAAGGCCAGGGAAGGGGGAGCGGGTTTCGTCGCCGTCCGGAACTCCAATCATTACGGCATAGCCGGATACTACGCTATCATGGCTTTGGACTCCGATTGTATAGGGATCTCCATGACCAACGCCTCTCCTTTGGTAGTACCCACCTTCGGGAGAGAGGCTATCTTAGGTACCAACCCTATCAGCGTCGCTGCACCCGCTGGCCAAGAGCGCCCCTTCGTCTTGGACATGGCTACTAGCGTAGTCCCTCGCGGGAAACTGGAACTCTACCATCTCCTGGCGAAACCCCTCCTCGAGGGCTGGGCCGTCGATGAAAGAGGGAGCAGAACCACTGACACAGGAGCGATCCTGAGGAACCTAAGCGAGCGGTTAGGAGGGGGGATCCTCCCTCTGGGAGGAGAAGGAGAGGAACTGGGCGGACATAAGGGGTACGGCCTGGCGCTGATGGTGGATATCCTGAGCGGCGTCTTAGGGGGCGCAGGCTACGCCGATGGAGTGCACCCCAAAGGAGAAGAGGGCAAAATGAAGCCAGGCAGCGTAGGCCATTTCTTCGGGGCCCTGCTGATAGAAGCCTTCCGCCCCTTGGAGGAGTTCAAGGCAGCCATGGATGACCTCATCCGACGCCTCAAAGGGGCGGCAAAAGCCGAGGGAGAGAATCGCATCTATATCCACGGGGAGAAAGAATGGGAGATGGAAGAGGAGAGGAGAAAGCGCGGCATACCCCTCCACCTCCGAGTAGTAACCATGATGGAGCAGCTAGCCGAGGAGTTGAACCTCCCTCTTATTCTTGACAACCCCTCAAAAGTGTGCTAAAGTAATATTAGTAATAGTTATCATAATTACCACTATCTCGATAGGACGGGGATGGACCATCTCCGCAACGCAGCAATTTATGGCGGCCTCGCCGGGCTAACCACCCTAATCGGCATCTACCTGGTCCTGATGAAGGAAGCGTGGATCCGGCGGGGGTCTATCTACCTCATCAGTTTCGCCTCTGGAGCGTTGCTCTCGGCCGCTCTCCTCGATATCCTGCCCCAATCCCTGGAGTTAAACAGCAGCGCCTCGCTATATGTCCTTTTGAGTTTCGTCGCCTTCTATATCTTGGAACAGAACTTAGTCCTCCATGCCGGCCATGAGGATCTAGAATGCTGTGGGGACGAGGATAGACACCGACTCCACTCCTTGGGAGTCATCTCCTTTCTGGGGATCGGCTTCCACTCTCTGCTCGATGGCGTCATCATCGGGGCCGGCTTCCAAGAGAGCACAACCATCGGGCTCATCGCCACTATCGGCGTCATCTCTCACGAACTGCCGGAGGGGCTCTCCATCATGGGCCTCCTCTTCCACGCTGGGTTCTCTCGAAACAGGGGGCTTATCTACTCCATCATCGTAGCCCTGGCCACCCCGGTGGGAGCCGTGGCCTCCTCCCTACTCCTTCGAGGGATCGAACCTAATCTTTTGGGAGCCCTCCTGGGCGCCGCCGCGGGTTCGTTTTTGTATATCGCCGCCTCGGATCTCATCCCCCAGACGCGGAAACATCGTAGCCCCTACATCATCCCTCTGGTCGTAGGTGGGATGTTCACCCTATTCGCCTTGGGGTTAGTTCTCAAGTAGGTGGAATAATAGAGAAGGGTGAAAATGGATGGGAGTGAAAAGCGACTTAGAAGCCCTCAGGGTGGCCATGGCCACGGAAAAGAAGGGGTATGACCTCTACAAAGAGAGAGCCGACCAGATAGAACCTCTAGAAACCCAAAAGATGAACGGAGTTTGAAAAGAGGAGACATCATGATCAAGAATGACATGACCTTCAAGATAGGAGGGGAAGCGGGCCAAGGGGTAGAATCGAGCGGGGCTGGCTTCGCCCAAGCCCTGGCCCGAGGAGGCCTACACATCTTTGGACTACAGGACTACATGTCCCGCATCAGAGGGGGCCATAACTTCTACCAGATCAGGGTGAAGGAAGAGGATATCTACTCCCATACCGATGCGGTCCACCTCCTCCTCGCTCTCAACCCACAGGCGATCAAAGAACATATAGAAGAGGTAGTGGAAGGGGGAGGGATCATATACGACGAGAGCTGGCAAGGCGAAAAGAGAGAGTTGGAGGGGAGAGGCATCGTACCCTTCCCCGCTCCCCTGAAGAGGATCGCTGAGGAAGAGGGCGGCCGCAAGGTGATGATGAATACAGCAGCCCTCGGGGTGGCCGCCGGTCTAACGGGGTATGACTTCGAGCCCATGGCTTCGGTCATCGAGGACAATTTCAGGAAAAAGGGAGCTAGCGTTGTGGAGAGGAACCTCAAGGTGGCTGAGACGGGGTACCGTTTCGCCCAGGAGAACTACCATCGATTCGACTATCGGCTAGAGGCGATCGAAGTCCCAGAGAGGATGGTGATCAATGGCAACCACGCCTTCTGCCTGGGAGCCGTGGCCTCTGGCTGCCGCTTCGTCTCCGCCTATCCCATGACCCCGGCCACTTCCATAATGGAATGGATGGCCACCCATGCCCAGCGGTACGGAATGGTCATGAAGCATACCGAAGACGAGATCGCCGCCATCTGCATGGCCATCGGAGCGGCCCACGTGGGCGCCAGGGCCATGACCGCTACCTCCGGTGGCGGCTTCAGCCTGATGGTTGAGGCCCTGGGACTGGCGGGGATGACCGAGACGCCGCTAGTCGTCGTCGAGGCGCAGCGGCCCGGCCCTTCCACCGGGCTAGCCACCAGAACGGAGCAGGGGGATTTGCGATTCATCCTCCACGCCTCCCAGGGAGAGTTCCCCCGCCTAATCCTCGCTCCGGGTACCGTCGAGGAGTGCTTCCAAGCAGGAGCCCGAGCCTTCAACCTGGCGGAGAAGTATCAATGCCCGGTCATCGTAGTTCTGGACAACTTCCTGGCCAACTCCCTCCGAGCCGTGGACAAGGAGGCGTTCGACTTCGCTTCGGTAGAGATCGATAGGGGAGAGTTGCTCACCAGTGAGGATCTGGACAGATTGGAAAGTCGGTACAACCGTTTCCAGTTCACCGAGTCGGGTATCTCGCCCCGGGCCGTCTCCTCCCACCCCAAGGCTGTCTATGTCAGCACCGGCAACGTCCATGATGAGGAGGGCCATATCACCGAGGAACCCACAATCCGCACAAAGATGATGAACAAGAAGATGAGAAAACTGGAGGTCGCGCGTCGAGAGATGAGGGAACCGGAACTGTATGGGCCGAAAGAGGCGGATATAACTCTCCTAGGGTGGGGTTCGACCTATGGACCCATAAGAGAGGCGGTCAAGGCCCTCAACAAAGAGGGGAGAAAGGTCAACTTCATACATTTCATGGATATCTGGCCCCTACACTGGGAAGAAGTGGCGGAGATGATGGAGAGGGCCAAACAGACCGTGGCTGTGGAGAACAACTACAGCGGCCAGATGGCCGATCTCATAAGAACCTATACTGGGAGAGAGGTAGATAAGAGGATCCTAAGATACGATGGGCGCCCCTTCTCCCCGGATTACATCATCGCTCATCTGGAGGTGCAATGATGTCGGAGGTTAAGGATTTCGCCAGCCCAGTCAGGCCCACCTGGTGCCCAGGCTGCGGAAATTTCGGGATACTCAACGCTTTGAAGAGGGCCCTGGCCAACCTGGACTTGGAGCCCCACCAGGTACTCCTCGTCTCTGGGATCGGGTGTGGTAGCAAACTGCCCGATTATATGAAGGCCAACGGTTTCATGGGTATCCACGGCAGAGTGTTGCCTATCGCCACCGGTGCCAAGTTAGCGAACCACGAACTGAAGGTGATCGCCGTGCATGGTGATGGCGATGGCTATGGCATCGGTGGCAACCACTTCCTGTACACGATGCGGAGGAACATGGACCTGGTGGATATCATCCAGAACAACCAGGTCTATGGCCTCACCAAAGGACAATACTCCCCCACCAGCGAGCGGGGGTTCGTGACCAAGACCTCGCCAGAAGGGGCCATAGAACTGGCGGTCAACCCCATAGCCCTGGCCTTGGCGGCGGGCGCTACTTTCATAGCTCGAGGCTTCGCCGGCGAATTACCCCATCTGGCCCAACTCCTAGCCCAAGCCATCGAACATAGAGGATACGCCCTCGTTGACGTGTTACAACCCTGCGTCATCTTCAACAGGGTGAACACCTACGACTGGTTCAGAGCCAGGCTGTACAAACTGGAGGAAGAAGAGGGGTACGGCCCCTCAAACAGGGAGGCCGCCTGGGAAAAGGCGTTCGAATGGGGAGATAGGATCCCTATAGGTCTATTTTACCAAGTCGAGGGACTTCCGACCTATGAGGACCAACTTCCCGCTTTGCGGGTCGGCTCCCTGGTCAAACAAGGTCTGCGACCTCTCACCCCGGAGGAGGTAGAAGCGCTCAAGCAGGAGTTCGTCTAAGAAACCCAAAGGAGATGAAAATGGAAGAGAATAGAATCGCGAGAGCCTCAGGCTAAACAAGAGCGATCCCTGGAGTTACACCTTCGACATAGCGGG
>JAUVHF010000145.1 GCA_030593425.1 Anaerolineales bacterium | reverse complement strand
AGCCTGGCGCCCATCTGGGCCAGGGGAAGGGCGATGTGTCCGGCTCCAGCGATGAGGAGAGTGGGAGATGGTCTATGCACCTCTAGGAAGAGTGCGACGGAGCCTTCATAGTTGACGACTCTGGAGTTGCCTTCCGCTAGGCCCCTCTCCGCTGCCTCCTTGGCCCACTCATCCAGGGAGGGGCTGCCCAGACTGCCTATGGGCTCCTCACCCCGGGCTACGAGGAGTTTCCTCCCTGGTTGACTGAGGTCTCCTTCTAGGGCCGTGACCAAAGCCACTTGTTTCCCTTGGGAGGCCGCTAGCCTCTGGGCTAATTTTCCCTCGGCCTCTCCCCAGAGGTCGATGAAGAGCTCCATCATCCCTCCGCAGGCCTTCTCCGTCTCCCAGGTGATCTCTTCGGTGAGGTCCACCTCCATCAGCCGAGGCTGACCCTCCTCTAACGCCTCTGTCGCCTGGCGTCGAACCTCTGCCTCTCCGCAGCCGCCGCCGATGGTGCCCATCATCTCCCCGCTTCGGCGAATAAGCATCTGGGCCCCCACCTCCCGAGGGGTGGAACCCCTGGTAGCCACGACCTTAGCCAGGGCTAACTTCTCGCCTCGGCTGACAAGGCGCGACACTTCCTCATAGAAGCCTTTCATGATTCGCTCCTCTTGAGATTATACCTTTTGGGCCTAGGAACATCAACCCTCACACTTTTTTGAGATTGACATGGTCTTCTGACTGTGATATACTGGCTTGGGGAAAATCCCCCACTTCCTCTTCAGGGGGAAAATTCTCAATCGGTGTAACGATGAGCCTGAGGTTAGAACCCAAGACTAGGCCGGAGGCTAGACCGCAGACGGTTTTGGCTTCCAAGATACTCCAACTCAACTCTCTGGAGTTGGAACGGGCTATCGCCCAAGAGTTGGCCGAGAACCCGGCTTTGGAGTTAGTAGAGGGGGGGCGCTGCCAGGTGTGTGGCGCCCTTTTCTCTGGGGAGCGGTGTCCCCTTTGCGCCAGGGGAGACGATAGGTATCTTGATAGATCATGGGAGGAGAGGGCCTCAGAGGAGGGTTATGGGGAGGCCTGGGACCCTCTCTCGAAGGCCTCTTCCCCCACTTCTCTGGGCGACTATCTGCTGATGCAGATGCGGCCCCGCCTTATATCCCAGGAGTTGGCCGCGGCCAACTATCTGGTGGAGAGCCTGGATGATCATGGGCTCTTATCCATAGACCTGGAGGAGTTGGCCCGCCTAGCGGGGAGTAGTCTAGCGCAGATGGAGCGGCTGCTTACCATCCTCCAGGCGCAGGAGCCTATCGGCATCGGAGCCCGGAGTGTGAAGGAGTGTCTCCTCATACAAATCCGGTATCTGGAGGAGGAAGGAAGAAGTCAGCCTTGGGTGAGAGAGATCATAGAGCGGCATTGGGAAGAGCTGGGGAGGGGGCGGTTCGAGGAGATCGCTGAGGCGCTGGGTATTACTACCGAAGAAGTGGAGGAGGCTTTAGAGTTCATCAGGGATAACTTGAACCCCTACCCCGCCCAGGCTTACCACCCTTCGGACCGATCTCCTTATATCCGTCCCGATATCATCATCCAGGCCCACGAGGGTGGGCTTATCATCGAGATCCCAGAGGAGGAGCGGTATCGGTTTCGGGTTAACCCTCTCTATGGAGAGCTCCTGGCCAAGCGGGCCGCAAAGGAGGAGGAACGTGAGCACCTTCGTGAGTATGTGGCCCGGGCTCGTCTCTTCATTAGCAGTTTCGAGCAACGGTGGAAGACCCTTCGTCGCATCATGATCACCCTAATAGAGGAACAGAGGGGGTTTCTGGAAAGGGGGGTGAGAGATCTCAAGCCCCTCACCCGCGTCCAATTGGCTCAAAGCCTTGGCCTCCATGAATCTACTATTAGCCGAGCCATGGCTCATAAGTACGCCCAGATTCCCCAGGGACAGGTCGTACCTCTAGCCGATTTTTTCGATGCCTCGCTCCCGGCCAAGGATCTGATCAAGACATTGGTCTCTCAAGAGGAGAAGCCCTTGAGCGATGGCCAGATAGCAAGGGAATTGACCAGGCGAGGTTTCCCCTTGGCCCGACGAACGGTAGCCAAGTACCGCGAGGCCTTAGGGATACTTCCGGCCAACCTCCGCCGGTCTGGGAGGAAAGCAAGGGGTGGAGAGGATAGGTAAGAGGGCTCTAGTTTGGGTTTTGCTTCTCTTAGCGGGGGTCCTGGGCTATTATCTCTGGACTACCCGTACCGCTACCCCCTCGCCTCTCACTCCGGAGGAGCAGGGATGGCTGGCCGCTAAGGGGGAGATAGTTGTTGCCAGTCCCCTAGATCCTCCTTTCGCCTACCTCAATGAGAGAGGGGAGTACGTGGGCTTCGCCCTCGATCTTCTGGATGGGTTAGAGATGGTGCTGGGAGTGGAGTTCCGCTTTTCCCCCATGGGTCGAAGGCATGCTATCCCGGCCTTAGATCAAGGGCTGGTCGATGCGGTTCTGGGCGAGGCTCCCAATCCTGGGAGCGACCAAACATACTCTCTTCCTTACCTCTCTAGCAGCGTGGCCCTTTTTATCTCCGGGGATGACTTTCTGGAACTCGACGACCTGGAAGGGGAAACGGTCGCGGTGGTGAGGAGTGGTCGGGCCTACGAACTCCTAAGCGAGAGAGGAGGGGTCGTTCTCCTCCAAGCAGGGGATGTGGAGCAGGGTCTTATGGAACTTCAAAGCGGAGGGGCGCGCGCTTTCGTGGGAGATGAGAACGCTGGCTTATACACTCTACACCGCCTGGGGCTGGAGGAGATCAAAATCGTAGGAGAGCCTCTGGAACAGGTCAACTACTCTTTCGCTCTCCGCAAGGACGACCGTACATTGCTCAAGGCTCTGGACTACGGGCTTGCTGCCCTTGAAGAGTTGGGTTTGCGGGAGCAGATTCAACGTCGTTGGCTAGGCTTGCCCGTTGAGAGAGGGTCTGAAGCCCCCGGGAGTCCGGTGACGATAGTTTTGGCCGGAGTGGTTCTTTTTCTGGGCAGCCTTGTAGCCTTTCTTTGGAGTAGATCTCTCCGGCGAGAGGTGGCCCAAAAGAGGAGGGAACTTTCAGAAGCGCAAGACAAATATAAGAAACTCTTAGATAGCGCCAACGACGCCATATTGACCATCAGTCCGGCCGATGGCAGCCTTCTAGAGGTGAATCACACGGTAGAGACCCTGACCGGATACAGCAAAGATGCACTCTTAACCACAAGGTTGGAGAAACTCTTGTCTTTGAAGGATCGTCGGCGGGCTATGGAAGGGCTTCAGGCGGCTCTTCTCACCGGATCTGGGCATCTTGATGACCTGACCCTCTTGCGCAAGGATGGCTCGAATATATCGGTGGAGATGAGAGCAAATGTAGTGGTTTATGATGGCCGGAGGGTGATCCAATGCATCCTCCAGGATGTCACGGAGAGGAAGGAGATGCGGCGCGAACTCCTGGAGAGGACGGAGGATCTCTCGGCTATTAACGCCATCGCTGCCACTGTGAGCCGCTTTGTCGATCTGGAGGAGATCTTAAGCGAGGTCCTGACCAAGGTTCTGGAACTTATGAAGATGGAAGGAGGGATCATATTCCTTATCCGCGAGGAGGATGGAAGGCTCGCTCCAGTGGTCCAAAAGGGGTTTTGGGCTACCGAGGAGGCCGTGGAGATGGCTCGCCAAGTGGCGGAGCGGGGGGAGACCTTGATGGTGAGCGATTTGGCTTCTGACTCCCAGTTGGTAGGGATGAAGGTGAGACGTGGCGAGTGGGGATCTCTGGCCAGCGTGCCCCTCAAGTCGAAGGATAAGGTCCAAGGGGTGATGAATATCTATGGACGGAGCATCCATCGCTTTGATCCTGGGGATCGGGAACTTATCGAGGCTATCGGAAGCCAGATAGGGGTGGCCGTGGAGAACGCTACCCTCTTCCAAAGGTTGAAGAGGACGGTGGGGGAACTCTCGGCGGTGAAGCAGTTCAACGAGAGCGTTCTCCAGAATATGAAAGATGGCCTTTTGGTGGCGGACATAGAGGGGAGGATAACTTTAGCCAATCGGGCGGCGAGCGAGATATTGGGGCATGAGGGTTTGGAGGGGAGGAGGATAGGGGAGGTGTTAGGGGATGAGGAGATAGTAGTGAGGGGGGGGTTAGAGAGGGGGGTAGTGGTGGTGAGGCAGGAGGTAGAGGTAAGGAAGGGGGATGGGGGTATAGTGCCTTTGGGGATGAGTGTGAGTCCGTTGAGGGGAGAGGGGGGAGGGATAAGGGGTGTGGTGGTAGTTTTCAGCGACATGAGTGAGGCGAGGAGGATGGAGGAGGAGAGGAGGAGGTTAGATCGGTTGGCGTTATTGGGGGAGATGAGTGCAGTAGTAGCGCATGAGATAAGGAACCCCTTAGCGGGGATAGGGGCAGGGGTGCAGCATTTAGCGGAGAAGATAGGGAGGGAGGATCCTAAGTATGAGAGTTTAGAGATGATCATGAGGGAGAGTGAGAGGGTGAACAGGATTATAGAGGA
>JAUVHF010000031.1 GCA_030593425.1 Anaerolineales bacterium | reverse complement strand
AAAGAGCACAGCGCCGGCCTGGTCGGTGAAGGTGATGATGGTGTTATTGAAAGTAGCATGGATGTGGGCCTGGGCGTGCGGTACGTTCCTCTTCTCCCGCCTCGGCTTCCGCCGTGTGGTCTTCCTGCGCACCATTTGTATACTCCTTTCCAGCGAGCCATGAAATAGAACTAGCCTGGAGCCAAGAGAAGTCCTTACTTCTTGGCCCGAGCAGCCCGGCGACGGCCGGCCACCGTCCTTCTGGGCCCCCGCTTGGTGCGGGCGTTAGTCTTAGTACGCTGCCCCCGAACCGGGAGGTTGTGCCGATGGCGAATCCCTCTGTAACAGCCGATCTCTTGCAGTCTTTTTATGTTCTGGGTCACCTCTCGGTGAAGATCGCCCTCCACTTTATACTCTTTATCGATAATAGAGCGGATACGGGCGACCTCATCTTCAGCCAGATCCCTCACCCTAATGTTGGGATCCACCTTCGCCCCAGCCAGGATCTTCTGGCTGGAACTCCTGCCGATCCCATAGACACGGGTCAACCCGATCTCCACCCTTTCGTTGCGGGGCAGATCGACCCCTGCGATCCTAGCCATCTCCTACCTCCCCCCTCACTTTCCCTGCCTCTGCTTGTGCCTTGGGTTCTTGCAGATCACCCGCACAACCCCTTTGCGCTTCACAATTTTGCAGTGCTCGCACCGAACCTTCACCGATGGTCTAACTTTCATATGAATCACCCCTACAGAACCGTCAAAATCTCCGGCTCCCCTTCCCTAATGGCAATAGTATGTTCAAAGTGGGCCGAGAGTTTCCCATCGTCGGTGACCACCGTCCAGTTGTCGTCTCGGACTCGGGTGAGATAGCCACCAACATTGACCATAGGCTCCAGAGCCAGGGTCATCCCTGCCTTTAAGGCCGGCCCTCGACCAGACTGCCCGAAATTCGGCACCTGGGGGTCCTCATGCATCTGTCGTCCGATCCCATGCCCTGTATACTGACGCACCACCGAGTAGCCCCGAGATTCAGCATACTGCTGGATAGCCCAAGAGATATCACCCACATGCAAACCATCCCCGGAATGGGCGATACCGGCCAAGAGCGCTCCCCTAGCCGTGGCGATCAGATCCTTGGCCTCATCGCTCATCTCTCCCACTCCCGCAGTCAGGGCCGCATCCCCTTGGTAACTCTTATAGATCACCCCGATGTCCAGACTCACGATATCCCCTTGTTTTAGGATGAGCGACCCCGGGATGCCATGGACCACCTCCTCATTCACCGAGACGCAGAGGGAGGCCGGAAACCCCCGATACCCTTTGAAGGAGGGAACCCCCCCTTTCCGGCTTATAAACGCTTCGGTTAGAATATCCAGTTCTCTCGTGGCCATCCCCGGCCTAATCCTCTCCTCGAGATAGGCCAAGGCTTGGGCCACGATCCTGCCCGCTTCCCGCATACGGGCTAACTCCCAGGAACTCTTGAGAACGATCATGGAGACAGAGAGAGGGCTGAAAGGATCCTTCCTTGAACGCCTTCTATCCCCTGCTCCCCATCGATCTCCGTCAAGAGCCCCTGGCGACGATAGTAGTCTATGAGGGGAGCGGTCTCCTCACTATAAACCCGAAACCTTCTTCTCACCGTCTCTTCTCTATCATCGGAGCGCTGATAGAGATCTCCGCCGCACTTATCACACACCCCCTCCTTTTGAGGAGGGTTGAAGAGTATGTGGTAGTTGGCTTGACATCGGCGGCAGGTCCGCCGGCCAGATAACCGCTCGATCAAGGTGCCCTCTGAAACCTGAATGAGGAGTACCCTATCTATCTTTTTCCCCCTCTCAGCCAGGATACCCTCCAAGGCCCGGGCCTGCTCTATGGTGCGGGGGAACCCATCGAGGATCACCCCTTGGGCGCAATCGGGCTCCTTCAATCGCTTCTCGATCATGGCGTTGGTCACCTCGTCGGGGACCAAAACTCCACGCTCCATATATGATCGAGCCTTTTTCCCCCATCCCGTCCCCTTCTTCATCGCTTCACGGAAGAGGTCACCCGAGGCCACGTGAGGTATCCCTAGCCTTTGAGAGAGCAAGGCGGCCTGAGTCCCCTTCCCAGCGCCTGGTGGGCCCAGGAGGATGAGGTTCACTTCAAGAACCCCTCATAGTGGCGCATTAAGAGTTGGGCCTCCAGTTGCTTCATCGTATCTATCACCACCCCCACCACAATCAGGAGCCCGGTGCTGGTGACGATCATCCTCTCCATGGGGGTCACCCTGGCGGCGAAATAGGGGAGCACAGCCACCGCCCCCAAGAAGAGGGCCCCGGCCAAGGTGATCCTTCTCAGCACCCGGTTTAGGTATTCCGCGGTGCGAGCCCCGGGCCGGATGCCAGGGATGAAACCACCCTGACGCTGCAGGCTCTCCGGGATATTCTGCTGTTGGAACATGACGTCGGTATAGAAGTAGGTGAAGCCCACCACCATGAAGAAATAGAATATCCAATAGAAGACCCCCTGGGTATTTAGAGCGTTGACGATCCCCGTAGCCACCCCCGAGATGAAGGCATTATCCACATACTGGAAGTAACCAGCGATCACCCCGGGGAAGATGAGGAGGGTGGAGGCGAAAATCAGGGGGATCATCCCCGCCGAGTTGACCCGCAAGGGGATATGGGTGCTCTGTCCGCCATATATCTTGGTCCCCCGGACCCTCTTTCCATATTGCACGGGGATCCGTCTCTGTCCCTCATAGATGACGACGATGCCCGCCACGGTGACCACCCCGATGACGGCAAAGGCTATGAGCCCCGGGACGTTTCTGTACACGTCCGTCCCTACCTGCTGGGGGATGCGAGCCACTATGCCCCCGAAGATGATCAAAGAGATGCCGTTCCCCACCCCCTGCTCGTCTATCAGTTCTCCCAGCCACATGGCGAACATGGTCCCCGCCGTGAGAGCGGAGATAGTGGCCAGGGTAGGCAAGAGCGCCTCCCCCGAGAACCCCCAGTTGGTCAAGACCGGGGGGGTGCTGCGGGTGAGGAGCGCAGCCTGACCGACTGCGTTTAAGGCGGCTAAGGGCACGGTCAAAAAATGAGTATACTGGTTGATCTTCTGCCTACCCGCCTCGCCCTCTTGGGCGATCTCTTGAAGTCGGGGGATCATAGGCGAGAGCAACTGCATGATGATAGAGGCCGTGATATAGGGGTAGACCCCCATAGCCACCACGGAAAAGGTGGACATCGCTCCCCCGGAGAGCATATCGAAGAGACGCAAGACTTGACTCTCTCCAAAGACCTTTCGGAGGGCACCGGCATCCACCCCCGGCAAGGGGATATGGGCCGCCAAGCGGTAGACCACCAGGATCCCCAGGGTGAACAAGATCTTCCGCCTAAGGTCCGGCAATTTGAAGGCGTTGAGCACCGCTCTTATCGTCTCCATGGCTCGCTACCTCCTACCACGCACCCACTTGAACTCCAAAACCTCGATCTCGCCCCCCGCGGCCTCGATCTTCGACCGAGCAGTATGGGAGAAGGCGTGAGCCCGAACGGTCAAGGGCTTCTCTAGTTTCCCTCTCCCCAGCACCTTAACCGGGAGAGTGACCGATTTGATTATTCCGGCCTCGACTAAGGCTTGGGGGCTAATTTCTGTTTCCGCCTCGAACCCCTCGTTCAACCTCTCCACGTTCACGATAGCGTACTCTTTCTTGAAAGGATTATAGAAGCCCCGTAACTGAGGCAAGCGCCGCACCAGGGGCAACTGTCCCCCCTCGAAATAGGGTCGCACGCCGCCACCGGAGCGGGCTTTTTGCCCCTTGGTTCCCCGGCCAGCACTCTTGTCCCCTCGGGCCACCCTCTTTCTCCTCTTCTTGGCCCCTTTCGGAGGACGCAACTCATGGGGTTTCACTGCTCAGCCTCTATCTCCTCGACTTTCACCAGATGACTCACCTTATGCACCATCCCTCTCAGGCTGGGAGAATCTTCCCTCTCCACCCGATCTCCCAGTCTCCTTAGACCCAAGGTCCTGATGGTATCCTTCTGCCGCTGGGAGTAGCCGATACTGCTCTTCAGCCAGGTTATGCGCAACCTTTTAGCCATCAGTCACCCCTTGCCCAGTGAGGCAACACATGCTCCTTCGGTTTGCCCCTTCTTCTAGCCTCTTCTTCCACGCTCTTCAGTTGCCGCAACCCTTCGAGGGTGGCTTTTACCACGTTAAGGATGTTAGCGCTCCCCAACGACTTGGAGAGGATATCCTTTATCCCCGCCGCCTCCACTACGGCCCGAACCCCTCCCCCGGCGATCACTCCCGTCCCCGGGGAAGCGGGCTTGAGAAGAACTTTAGCCGCCCCGTATTTAGACAAGATTTGGTGAGGGATGGTCGTCCCCACCAGAGGCACCTCGATCATAGATCTCTTAGCCCTCTCGATCCCCTTGCGGATCGCCTCGGGCACCTCTCTGGCTCGGCCGACGCCTACCCCTACCCGGCCTCGGTGGTCGCCCACTACCACCACGACCCGAAAGCCGAAACGGCGTCCTCCCTTCACCACCTTCGCCACGCGAGTGATGTGGACTACCTTCTCTTCGAAAAGTTCCTCTTCCACTAGGCTCTCCTCTAGAACTCTAGGCCGGCTTCCCGCGCCCCCTCTGCCAAGGAGCGTACCCTTCCCTGGTACCTGTGGCCGCCTCGATCGAAGACCACATTGGTCACACCTCTGGACTTGGCTCGGCGAGCCAAGATCTCCCCTACCAACCTGGCCTGTTCCCTCTTCTTCAGGCCCTGGAGTTCGTTTTTTAGTTCCTTATCCAGAGTGGAGGCGGAGGCCAAGGTATGCCCTCGGGTATCGTCGATGATCTGGGCGTAGATGTGGCGAGCGCTCCTGAAGACGCTGAGCCGAGGACGCGTCTCTTTCCCCTCCACCTTCTTTCGCACCCGCCGGTGCCGCCGAAGGCGAGCCTTCCTCTTGACCTCGCTCCTTTCCATTAGAAGCCTCCGATCTTGCCCGCCTTCCCAGCCTTACGCCGCACCTGCTCGCCCGCATACCGGATCCCCTTCCCCTTGTAGGGCTCCGGCTTTCTGACCGCCCTGATCTGGGCTGCTATCTGGCCCACCAACTCCTTGTCCACCCCCTCCACAGCGATCTGTTTTGCCCCCCTACCTACAGTGATGGTTATCCCTTCTGGGGGAACTATCTCCACAGAATGGGAATAGCCTACATTGAGGACCAATTTCTGGCCCTCTATCTGGGCCCGATAGCCGACCCCCACGATCTCCAGTTCCTTGCGGAAACCCTCGCTCACCCCTTGAACCATGTTGGCTAGAAGGGCTCGGGTAAGGCCGTGTAGAGAGCGATGCTGGCGGTTATCTGTGGGCCGGCGAACGACGATCTGCCCCTCCTCCAAGGAGATGGTCATGTCGGGGTGGAAGAGGCGAGTAAGTTCCCCCTTGGACCCCCTAACTGTGACCCGGCTATCTTCGATCTCCACCTGGACGCCGGCCGGCACCTCGATGGGCATACGCCCTATCCTAGACATCTACGACCTCACCAGATATAACATAAGAGCTCGCCGCCTACCCCCAACCGTCGCGCCTCCCGGTCGGTCATCACCCCCCGGGAGGTGGAGAGGATAGCGACCCCCATGCCACTCAGCACCCGAGGGATCTTGTCCGCTTTGGCGTAGATCCTGCAGCCTGGCTTAGAGACCCTTTTCAGCCCCGTGAGTACCGGCTCCTTATCCTCCATATATTTCAACCAGACCCTTATTACGGGCTGAGGCTTATCCTTGGTCACCTCGAAGCTCTCGATGTACCCCTCCTCCTGGAGGATCTTTGCCAGGGCGATCTTCGTCTTGGAAGCGGGCACCAACACCCACTCATGTCGAGCGGCGATACTGTTACGTATGCGGGTCAACATATCAGCGATAGGATCGGTACTCATTATGATGGCTCCCTATATCTCACCAACTTGACTTAACCACTCCTGGGATCTTGCCCTCCAGGGCCAAACGACGGAAACAGATGCGGCAGAGGTTAAAACGACGCATATAACCCCGAGGCCGCCCGCAGAGCATACAGCGGTTCCTCACTTGAACCTTATACTTTCTCTTCTTCTCCCTGGCGATCATCGACTTCTTAGCCACAGCTCTCTCCCCTCGCTATGGGCGTTTGAAGGGCATCCCCAAGAGCCCTAGAAGCTCCCTGCCCTCCTCATCGGTCTTGGCGGTGGTGACGATGGTGATCTCCATCCCTCGCACCTTATCTATGGAATCATAATCTATCTCCGGCCAGACCAACTGTTCCTCCAGACCCAAGGTGTAGTTCCCTCGCCCATCGAAGGAATCGGGCGAGACCCCTCGGAAGTCCCTCCGGCGAGCAAGGGCCACGTTGCAAAGGCGGTCTAAAAAATCGTACATCCGGTTACCCCGTACCGTGGCTTTCAGCCCGACGGGGTGCCCAGCCCTCAACTTGAAGCCGGCGATCGACTTTTTGGCCCGGGTTATGACCGGCCTCTGCCCGGTGATGGTAGCCATATCCTGGGAAGCGGAGTCCAGCACCTTAGCATCGTCCTTCCCCTCTCCCAAGCCGATATTGACTACGATCTTCTCCAGGCGAGGCACCTCCATCACATTCCGGTAGCCGAGCCGCTTCATCAGGGCGGGGACGATCTCCTCTCTATATCTCTTCTTCAGCCTAGGTACGATCTCTGCCATCTTCAGTCGATAGGCTCTCCACACTTCTTACAGAGCCGGGACTTCTTCCCCTCCCCATCGATCTGGAACGCTACCTTGGTCCTTTGGTTGCAACGAGGGCAGACCAGGGCCACATTGGAGAGGCGCAGGGGGGCTTCGAATTCTATGATCCCCGCCTGGGTGCGCACCCGACCGGTAGGCCTTTGGTGGCGTTTCACCAAATTAACACCCGAGACCACCACCCGCCCTTCCTTAGGGAGTAGGGTCCGCACCGCACCCCTCTCCCCTCGAAACTCCCCGGTGATGACCTCTACCGTATCCCCTTTCTTAATGCGATTCATCTATAAGACCTCCGGCGCGAGAGAGACTATCTTCATGAAACCCTTATCCCGCAACTCCCGGGCTACGGGCCCGAAGATGCGGGTCCCTCGGGGGTTCTTATGCTCATCTACCAACACAGCCGCGTTCTCGTCGAACTTTATATGAGAACCGTCAGGGCGTCCATACTCCTTGGCCGTGCGGACGATAACCGCCTTCACCACCTCGCCCTTCCGAACAGAGCCGGAGGGGATCGCCTGCTTCACCGTGGCCACGATGATATCGCCGACGCCTCCATACCGTCGCCTGGAGCCGCCTAGAACCCTGATGCACAGGATCTCTCGGGCCCCGGTGTTATCGGCCACCTTGAGTCTGCTCTCCTGCTGGATCACCCCGTTCCCTCTCCTGATACCGATCAACTTGACAGGGGGTTTCCCCTACCCGCCGGGTCACTCTTTTAAGATCTCCTCCACTACCCACCGCTTCTCACGGCTCAAAGGGCGGCTCTCCTTGATGCGCACCATATCCCCTACTTGGCAGACGTTTGTGGCATCGTGAGCCTTGAACCGCTTTTTCAGCCTCATCGTCTTCTTGTATAGAGGGTGTCGACGTAGCCTCTCCACCTCCACTACCACCGTCTTATCCATCTTATCGCTTACTACGCGACCGACCTTACTTCTCTTCCGCCCCCTCATGCTTCCTCCTTGGAGCCGAAGAGTTCCCTCTCTCTCAAGATGGTCTTGGCTCGAGCGATATCTCTCTTCACCTGGGTCAAGCGGTTATGATCACTCAACTGTTTGGTCGCCAACTGGAAGCGGAGGTTGAACGCTTCCTCCCGCAACCGTTCCAACTCCTGTTCCAACTCCTCACTGGTGAGGGCGCGCATCTCGCTAGCCTTCACTTGGTCACCTCGATCCAAAGAGTGAATCCGTCTTTGCGATAAACTGGGTCTTCATGGGGAGTTTATGAGAAGCGAGACGCATCGCCTCTCGAGCCGTCTCCTCTCGCACTCCGGCGATCTCAAAGAGGATCCTCCCCGGCTTAACCACAGCCACCCAGTGGTCCACGCTCCCTTTGCCACTCCCCATCCTGGTCTCCGCCGGCTTCTTGGTAACTGGCTTGTCAGGGAAGACACGGATCCAAAGTTTTCCCCGCCGCCTGACGTGACGGACGATAGCCCTTCGAGCCGCCTCGATCTGGCGACTGGTCACCCAGGAGGACTCCAAAGCCTGTAAACCATACTCCCCAAAGTTGATCTTGTTCCCTCGAGAGGCCTTGCCCTTTCGTCTCCCCCGATGGGCTTTTCTATACTTGACCCGCTTGGGCATCAACATGGCCCTGGCTCCCTACGTGGGGCTTCTGGTAGCACCTCGCCCTTGTAGACCCAGACTTTTATCCCTATCCTTCCCAGGGTGGTGAGGGCCTCATCTTGAGCGTAATCGATGTCGGCCCGTATGGTGTGCAAAGGGACCCGCCCTTCCATCACCCACTCACGCCGGGCCATCTCCGCGCCCCTTAGCCGACCGCTACAGGCTATCTTTATCCCCTCCACCCCCAGGCGCATGGCCCGGCCCATCGCCTGCTTCATAGCCCTCCTGTGGGAGATCCTCTTTGAGAGTTGAGCCGCCAGGCTCTCAGCGATGAGATGGGCATCGATCTCTGGATGCTCCACCTCCTGGACTTCGATGCGGATCCTTTTGCCCGTCAACTCCTCCAGTTGACGACGAAGGGCGTTGACGGTAGTCCCTTTGCGGCCGATCACGATACCCGGCCTAGCCGTGTGAATGGTCAGCGAGACCTGATTGGGAAAGCGCTCGATCTCTATCTTGGAGATGCCAGCCCTCGACAGCTCTTTCCGAATCAGAGCCCGTATAGCCAGATCCTCCTTCAGGAGAGCAGCGTATTCTTGCCCCTCGGCGTACCATCGGGCTTTCCAGTCTTTGATGATCCCCAGTCTAAACCCTTCTGGATGTACCTTGCGGCCCAAGACTCCTCCTTCCCCGATCTACTCCCACTCGCTGACCACTACGGTGATGTGAGCGGAGCGTTTCAAGATGGGCTTCGCTCGTCCCCGAGGCCCTGCCCGCCACCTCTTCAAGCGAGGGCCATCGTCGGCCGTGATCCGAGCGATGTACAATTCATCGGCGGAAAGGCCGTACACATCCTCCGCGTTCGCCGCCGCCGACTTGATGGCCTTGGCCACCGGCTTAGCCGCCGCTTGAGGCAGAAATCTGAGATAGGTCAAAGCCTCGTTCACCCCCTGACCACGAACCATATCCGCCACTCGCCTCACCTTCCGGGGAGAGGTGTGAACATATTTTATTATCGCCCTGGCCTCGATCCCCATCTACCACTTCTTTCTGATGCCAGTGGATCTCTCCCGAGAGGTGTGTCCGTGGCCGCGGAAAGTCCTGGTAGGGGCAAACTCCCCCAATTTATGTCCTACCATGTTTTCAGTGATGTAGATAGGCACATGACGACGCCCGTCGTGGACGGCGATAGTGTGCCCCACCATCTGAGGAAAAATAGTAGAGGCTCGAGACCAGGTCTTTATCACCCGCTTATCTCCCGAAGCGTTCAGGGCTTCGATCCTTTTCAGTAGTTTGGGATCCACATACGGTCCCTTCTTCAGCGAGCGAGCCATGCCACTACCCTCCATCACTATCGGCCAACGAAGGCCGACTCTAGGCCCTCTTCTTCCCCCGCCGCTTCACGATCCACTTATCCGTAGCCTTGCGCCGCCGGGTCTTCTTGCCCAGGGTGGGCTTGCCCCAGGGGCTCTTGGGCGAGGGCATCCCGATAGGGGCCTTGCCCTCTCCCCCGCCATGGGGGTGATCCCGGGGGCTCATGGCCGAGCCTCGGGTGGCGGGTCGCCGCCCCAGCCAGCGGGCTCGACCGGCTTTTCCCAAACTCACATTACCCCAGTCGGTATTCCCCACCTGGCCGATGGTGGCCATACACTGGGTATGTACCAACCGCACCTCCCCCGAGGGCAGGCGAACATGGGCATAGTTACCCTCTTTGGCCAGAAGTTGCGCCGAACTGCCCGCCGAGCGGGCCAACTGGCCCCCTCTCCCCCTCTGAAGTTCGATGTTATGAATGGTAGTGCCCACGGGGATATTAACGATAGGCAAGGCGTTCCCCACCCTAAAATCGGCCTCGGGCCCCGCTTCCACCCCATCGCCCACCTTGAGCCCCAGAGGGGCCAATATGTAACGCTTCTCCCCATCGGCGTAGACTAGAAGGGCGATCCGCGAGGAGCGGTTGGGGTCGTACTCGATGGAATCGACGCGGGCCGGAACCCCAAACTTGTCGCGTTTGAAATCGATGATCCTATAGCGGCGCTTATGCCCGCCGCCCTTATGGCGGACGGCGATCTTCCCCCGGCTTCGGCCCGCCTTCTTCTTCAAAGGAGCAATGAGCGAGGGCTCGGGTTCCTGGCGCGTGATATCCTCAAAACTGGTGACGCTCATCCCTCGCCGACCGGGCGAGGTGGGCTTATAGATCTTGATAGGCATAGATCACTCCCCTAATTATACCCCCTCAAAGAGCTCAATCCGCTGTCCCTCAGCCAATTTCACCATAGCCTTCTTCCAGGAAGGGGTGCGACTCACATGCCGGCCCCATCTCCGCGGCTTTCCCGGCACATTGATGATGTTGACCGAGACCACCTCTACACCGAAAACACTCTCCACCGCCTCTTTGACCTGCAATTTGTTCGCCCGGCGGTCTACCTCGAAGGTATAAAATCCCTGCTCAATCTGCATGGTGGTTTTCTCGGTGACTATGGGGCGTCGCAGAACCTCGTAGGTCTCCATCATATCACCCCAAGAGCCCTTCGATCATCTCAAGAGCCCCCAGGGGCATGATCAGCCAATCATGGCTCAAGAGATCCCTTAAGTTCAGATAGTTAGCCCGTAAAGTCTTGACCCCCGAGATATTTCGCGCTGATCTCTCCACGTTCGTATTCCGCTCCGGGAGGAGGATAAGGGCGCTATCCTCCACCTTCAGGTTCTCCAAGATAGTTAACATCTCCTTGGTCTTGGGCTCTTCCATCTCCAGCCCATCCAAGACCAAGATCTTCCCCTCCTGAGCCTTGACCGTGAGGCCCCCCTTCAGGGCCAGATGTCTCATCTTTTTGGGCATCTTCTGGCGATAACTTCGCGGCTGGGGGCCAAAGACCGTTCCTCCGCCCCGCCACTGGGGCTCCCGTATGCTCCCATGGCGAGCCCGTCCGGTCCCCTTCTGTCGCCAGGGCTTGGCCCCGCCGCCCCTCACCTCGCCGCGGGTCTTGGTCTTGTGCGTCCCCAAGCGGGCGTTGGCCAACTGCCTAACCAGCGCCTGGTGCATCACCGCCTCGTTCACCGGCGCGGCGAAGATATGATCCGGCAACTCGACCTGTTTCTTCTTCCTCTTCCCCGAGAGAGTATAAAGTGGAACTTTCATAATCTTTCTACTTGCTCTTGACCGCCTTTCGGACCATCACCAAGCCGCCTCGGTTGCCAGGGAGGGAACCCCGCACGCCTAAGAGGTTCCGCCCTGGGTCCACCAGAACCACCTTCAGGTTCTGGATGGTCACCCGTTCATTCCCCATCCGGCCGGGCATGCGCTTCCCTTTGAAGACCCGCCCGGGTGTGGTGGTGCCGCCGATGGATCCCGGGGCCCTGGCCCGGTCAGACTGCCCATGAGTGGCCGGCCCCCCTCGAAATCCGTGCCGCTTCATCACTCCGGCGAACCCCTTCCCCTTGGAGATGCCAGTCACATCCACCAGATCGCCCACGGAGAAGAGGCTAGCGTCGAACTTTTGGCCCGCTTGGTAGCCCCGCACATCCTTAACCCTCACCTCCCGCAGATAGCGAAGGGGGGGCAACTCTTTCAGATGGCCACGCTGGGGCTTGTTGAGCCGTTTCGTCTCTCCGAAGCCTAATTGCAACGCCGTGTAGCCATCTTTTTCTTCGGTTTTCACTTGAGTGATGTAGCAGGGCCCCGCCTCGACGAGGGTGACGGGGATCATCTCCCCCCTCTCGTCGAAGATCTGGGTCATCCCTACCTTCCTACCTAAAATAGCGTCCATTCTACAATTTTATCTCGATATCCACCCCAGCCGGCAGGTTGAGACGCATCAGGGTATCGATAGTCTTAGATCCGGGCTCTAGGACGTCGATGAGCCGTTTATGAGTCCGGATCTCGAACTGTTCCCGAGAGTCCTTGTCGATGAAAGGCGAACGTATCACCGTGAACTTCTCGATCTTGGTGGGCAGGGGTACTGGCCCCACTACTTCGGCCCCCGTCCGCTCCGCGGCCTCCACTATCTGCTGGGCCGACTGATCGAGAACTCTATGATCGTACGCCTTCAAGCGGATCCTGATCCTATTCTTGGCCATACCCTCGTTACCTTCTCTATTCTATGATCTTGGTGAGGACGCCTGCGCCCACAGTCCGCCCTCCCTCTCGGATGGCGAAATGCGACCCTTCTTCCAAGGCCACAGGGACGATCAACTTCACCCCCAGATTCACGTTGTCCCCAGGCATCACCATCTCCACCCCCTCGGGGAGACTCACTTCCCCGGTGACATCCATGGTTCGGATAAAGAACTGGGGGCGATAACCGGTGAAGAACGGGGTATGTCTCCCTCCTTCTTCCTTCTTGAGAATATATACCTCCCCTTGGAAGGAGGTAAGTGGCTTGATGCTCCCTGGAGCCGCTAAT
>JAUVHF010000150.1 GCA_030593425.1 Anaerolineales bacterium | reverse complement strand
GGTTGAAGGATGTCGCGAAGGTCGGCCAGTTCCTGGGTGAACTCTTCCCGAAGATCCAAGAGCAAAGTGGCTACCGAGGTTCTTAACCGCATATCATCTCTCATTGTAGTGTGCTCAGGAGGACAGGTCAATGGTATAATCGTACCAACCCGTCCATTTTTCAACGTTGGCCAAGGCTCCTTTGGGGAGATCCCCCCAAGGCGATGCGAAGAGGTAGGAAAAGGCAAGAAGATCAGCCAGGCTGTGAGCCCGATTACCCGTTCTCCACCTTCTCCCAGGTATCTCCCTCGATATGTACTAAAGGCGAAACCCCTTCCTTGATTCTACTCTGAAAGGGGCTTCGAGTTACCTTACCTTCCCTTTAGGCCTACAACCCCAAAGAACTAGCGGCCTCTTTCAGGATGCGCGCGGACCGCTCCAACCCTTCTATCTCGATTTCGCTCAACGGGAGTTGGAGAATCTTCCCTACCCCGCCCCGGTCCACTATCGAAGGCAGGCTGAGGCAGACCTCACGGAGCCCATACTGCCCCTCTAAGAGGCTGGAGATGGGGAGCACGCTCTTCTGATCGCGCAGGATGCTCTCCATAATGGTCGTAGCCGCAAGGCCGATGGCGTAGCAGGTAGCACCCTTGCGCACTACGATCTCGGAAGCCGCTCGACGCACCCTCTGGAAGATCTCCTCCCTCTCCGCCTGGGTGCACCCTCGATCACAGACAAGGCAGTATTCTTCCAGGCGCACACCGGAGATGTTGGCCAGGCTCCACACAGGCAGCTCACTATCCCCATGCTCGCCGATGATATAGGCGTGCACATTGCGGGAGTCTACCCCACAATGCTCGCTCAAGAGGTAACGGAAGCGAGCGCTATCGAGGACCGTGCCCGAACCGACGACCCTACTAGGCGGCCGACAGGAGAGTTTGACGGTCAGATAGGTGAGCACATCCACGGGGTTGGTGATGACGAGCAAGATAGCTTGGGGGTTATAGCGCGCGATCTGGGGCATTATCTCCTTAAAGATGGCGCTGTTTCTCTCCAAGAGGTCTAGTCGGGTCTCCCCTGGCAGAGAGGCAACTCCGGCGCTTAAGACCACGATCTCGGCCCCTTGACAATCGCTGTAGTCGCCGGCCCAGATCTTCGCCGGAGGAACGAAGGGCAAGCCATGGTTCAGATCCATAGCCTCCCCCTCCGCCTTATCCCTTCTGGCATCTATCAGAACCAGTTCGGTGGCTAGGCCGCGGATCATTGCCGCGTAGGCCACCGTCGAGCCCACCGCTCCAGCGCCCACGATCGCTATCTTGGCCATACGACCTCCCACTGATCTCCCTTCACATCCTAGGCCTCACTATGCCACTATGTCAGAGGCTAATTATGACCGGGGAGAAGTCCAAGATGAGGGCTACGCGACACATCTTGCCCTCCCTGACCAAAACCAATTCTACTTTATCCCCTGGTCTATGACCAGCGATAGCCGCTGCCTTTCTTCATCTCCTCTTTTCATCCCTTTCCTCTTCCCAAGAAAAGGCTAAGGGGAGTGCCTCTAAGAGCCGCAAGAGTTGGTCGATCTCTTCATCATCGAACTTCGCCAGGGCTTTATAGAAACTCTGACGGCGTCGGGCCCCTACCTCCTCCAGGAGTTGCTCTCCCCGTCTCGTTAAGTGTACCATGACCACGCGACGGTCCGATTCCTTCCTCCGTCTCTCCACCAAACCCATCCTCACCAGCCTATCTATGATACCGGTCATGGTGGCTGAAGCTTGCTGCGTGGCCTGGGCTAGTTCGCTCATAGGGCAGGCTCGGTCACGCTTCTTAAGGGATAGCAGAGCGTAAAACTGGGGGACCGTCACTCCATAGTAAGAGAGTTCCTGAGCCAGGCTCTTCCGCCCCTGCCAGGTGAGTTGGCGCAGCACCCTTTCCAGGGCCTCAATGCACTCTTCTCTTCTAGCCATTAAAAAGTTAGCCTCACAATTATTTCGCCTTACAAAATTATATCTTAGGCATAAGCATCTGTCAACTAGTTTATGAGTTTGCGCCAGCCCCAAGAGTTCATATAATCTAGGCATGGCAAATGCGACGAAGGGGCCCGGCACCTATCTGCTCCTCCTACGGTGGGAGGAAGATAGGGAAATAGAAGTCGGAAGGCTGGGAAGTCTCCTTTTCCCAGAGGGATACTATCTCTACGTAGGCAGTGCCAGAGGGCCCGGTGGGCTTCGGGCCCGCTTAGCCCGCCACTGCCGGAGGGTTGAGTATCCCCGATGGCATATAGATTACCTGCGCGCCCAGGCTAAGGTGATCGAGATCTGGGCAGTTGAATCCGACGCGCGGTTGGAGTGTCTCTGGGCTCAACAACTGGCCCAGTTGTCGCCAGCGCGCCCCATCCCCCATTTCGGCTCCTCCGACTGCCGATGTCCGAGCCACCTTTTCCACTTCAGAGAGAAGCCTTCGCCTCGCCAGTTTGCAGGTTCTTTGCCCCATGCGAATCTCCCTGCTAATTATATTGGCACAAGAAGCGCAACTATGTTAAAATCGGCTCCAAAGGAGGCTTGATGATAGAGGTGATCATGCCCAAGTTGGGGCTCACCATGGAAGAGGGCACCATCATCCGCTGGCTGAAGGGAGAAGGGGAAGAGGTAGAGAAGGGGGAGCCGCTCTTCGAAGTGCAGACGGACAAGGTGGTAATGGAGGTAGAGGCCCCCGCTTCAGGTACCTTGGGCAAGATATTGATTCCTGAGGGGGAGACCGTGCCCGTCGTCCAGGTGATAGCCTACATCCTGGAGCCCGGCGAGGAGGCTCCGGAGGAGTGGCCTATCCCGGTGGCCATCGCTGAGGCTGCATCAGTGAAACCGGTCTCTGAGGCCAAAGTTCTCGCCACTCCAGCCGCCAAGCGGCTGGCTCGTGATATGGGGATCGATTTGGGTCAGGCAAGAGGCTCCGGCGAAGGGGGCATGGTTACCAGGGAGGATCTTCTCCGCTTCCTGGAGGAGAAGCCGGCTCCCGCGGTCACGGCTCCGGAGCGGGTCAAGGCCAGCCCCCGGGCTCGGAGGCTGGCTCAGGAGAAAGGTGTAGACATTTCCCAGGTCCGAGGCACTGGCCCCCAGGGAAGGATAACGGAGAGAGACCTCCTCGACTTCCTGGCCGCACAAGAACTTTTGACCCCCAGCCCCATCCAGCGGGTCACAGCCCAGCGGATGACCGAGAGTTTCACTTCCGCCCCTCATTTCTACCTCACCATAGAGGCTAAGGCCACAAAGTTGGTTGAGTTACGAGAGAGGCTCCTTTCCCCCGTTGAGGAGAAAGCGGGGGTACGCCTCACCTTCACCGACATCTTGATCGTCTTGGTGGCTAAGGTCCTAAGAGATCACCCCCTGGCTAACGCCTCCTGGGAAGATGGTCGCATCCGGATATGGAAGGAGATAAACATCGGTCTGGCTACAGCGGTGGAAGAGGGGTTGATCGTCCCGGTCATCAAGAGGGCGGATGAGAAGGGCCTGGCCCAGATAGCCCGCGAGAGAAAAGAACTGGCAAATAAGGCCGCCCAGGGCAGACTTAGCCTGGAGGAACTGGAGGCAGGCACCTTCACCCTCACCAATCTGGGGATGTTGGGGGTTGACGAGTTCGGGGCCATCATCAACCCACCCCAGAGCGCCATTCTGGCCGTGGGCCGCATCGCCGAGAGGCCGGTGGTGGAGGAGGGAGAAGTGGTGGCCCGGCCGACGATACGTCTGACCCTTTCCCTGGACCACCGGGTATGGGATGGAGCGCAAGGGGCGCGCTTCTTAAGCGACCTGAAGGCGCTGATAGAGGAGTCAGAGCTGACAGGAATTGCCTCCTGACGCAGACCGTCGCCCTTTAGGGCGACGGTGAATACAAAATGGTGCTAGCATTGGTTTGTTTTCTTCAATCTACCGCAGTTTGGGCCTAATATGTCTCCAACCTTCTTTCAATTTGTGCCCTTTCTTCTTCAACCTTTTCAAAATCGCCCCGTTGCCCTGGAGGCAATAGTTTGGCTATCTCACACATCGCCAACTTTGAAAAGTCGATCAGAAAATCGCTTCTTTCAAATTCGGTCATCTCCCCTACCTTTGGTGGATCTATCGGCTCTCCGAATCTGATCTTCACCACCTTCGATTTGCCCCTCTCTTCTTTGCTGACCAGCCCCATGGGTATAATTGGGACTCGTTTCATGAGAGAGAATAGCGCCGCCCCGGTTCTCAGATCTCCTTCCGATAGACCGTTACCCCTGGTCTTCCCTGTAAGGGAAAGCCATAAGACGTGCCCCGGCTGGTCAAGATAGGCTAGAACTTCCCTGTAGGTTCTACGCTCCAACTTATATACCCCGGCCTCATCT